>CAZZJE010000033.1:0-13126 GCA_964654295.1 uncultured bacterium
GCCTCCGTGTTGAATCAATAAAAGCAACTTTTTGTTAGGTAACTGAACGATTACGTTTTTTGTTATTGCCCTTCGTGTGCCTTCATTAGCTCATCTATCTTTTTCTTTACTGCAGAAAGATTAAATGAAGCAGGTGACTGCATAGGAGGATAATCCACGGCTGTTAGAGCAAGTTTTTCGACCGCTTTTTGAACAGCAACAAATCGCCAAAATTCGCGAGCGAAAAAGTCGTTCATATACCCACCACCCATATCATTAAGGCTTTCGCCTCGGGCGGCAGGTGTACGCTCGAACGGATCTTGACGCAGATTTACAATGGTTGGCATGTCCGTTGTCAACTTTTCTCCAGGCCATCCCCAGGGTTGCTGGATGAATTGGAATTTAAAGTTATCAATACGAATTGCCCCTAACTGAGGCCCAGCAAAATAGAAAATTTCATGCCTTGCTGAAGGTTCTTTACCTAGCAACAGGTTCAACTGGTTATATCCATCTAGATGGTTTTTATAGCTTCTATCTCCAAGCTTTACACCTTTAAGTAGCTGGTCAATAATATTGGGATTTCCAGCGGCGGCCAAGAGAGTGGGAAACCAGTCGAGACCAGAGAAAATTCCATTCTCTACCACGCCTTTTTTGATCTTTCCTGGCCAACGGACGATACAAGGAACTCTAAAACCGCCTTCAAAAACTGTGCCTTTGGTCGCGCGGAAAGGAGTCATTCCTCCATCTGGCCAAGTAAAGACTTCGGCGCCATTATCCGTAGTAAAAATCACAATTGTATTGTCTGCCTCGCCTATATCTTCTAGATGCTTTAGAAGTTGTCCGACACTATTATCTAGTTGAGCCATCCCAGCTTCTTCGACATTGTAATTGCTTTCCGGATTCATCATTGCTTGATACTGGGGCGACAGATAGGTGAAGACGTGCATGCGCGTTGTGTTGTGCCAGATGAAAAATGGCTTACCATTGGCTTTGGCCTTATCCATGAAATCATTCGAGCTCTTTACAAGCACCTCGTCAAAGGTTTCCATATCATATTTGGCTGGGCGGCTGACCTGCCAATTCTGCATATTTTTCATATTGGGAAAGGGAGCTAAGGGCCCCTCATCGACAATTTTTTGCTTGCCAATTCTGCCCCATCGTGGCTGTTCAGTTGGATCGTCAACGTCTGTTGCCCAGCTATGCACTAAGTTGCGTGGACCCGTTTTTTCGATCCAATCTTGAGGATAGTCGAACCAGTAAGGGTCGGACATAGCATCGAGATGGTATAGGTAGCCAAAGTATTCATCGAAACCATGGACTGTGGGCAAATACTTATTTAAGTCGCCGAGGTGGTTTTTTCCAAATTGAGCCGTTGCATAACCTAACGCTTTAAGTGCAGTCGCTATTGTACACGCTTCAGCAGGCAAGCCAACATCGGCTCCTGCTTGACCAACAGTCGTTAAACCTGTGCGTATGGGAAGTTCTCCCGTGATAAAGTTCGCACGCCCAGCTGTACAACTGGCTTCTGCATAGTAGTCAGTAAATAGCATTCCCTCGCTGGCAAGCTTATCGAGGTTAGGTGTCTTGCCAGACATAATTCCTCTATGGTAAGCGCCAATATTGAACCAGCCGACGTCATCACCCATGATCACAAGAATATTGGGTTTTTTAGCTTTCGCTGTCTCAGTTCCATCAGTTCCAAAGAGAGACATCGAGATTGTAAAAAGAGCGAAAAAACAGGGGAAGAAGCCTTTTATCTTCATAATTTTTCCTGATTCCTAGAGATGTTTGCCTAATGACCAAAGTTCCAGACACTACCAACTTTTATTATCAGATAAAGTCGGCTGCTCTTAATGTCAATTACTAAGTCCAACTTCCTTGACATCCCACAATCACAAGAATATTCTGGCTCAAACTTCCAACCAGGAGTGAAGAATGTCTAATAAAGTCAGACCAATTCCAGAGGGATATCATACCCTTACCCCTTTTCTTTCCTTTGAGGATGCCTCTAAAGCCATCGATTTTTATAAAAAGGCGTTTGGAGCTAAAGAGATCGAAAAACATCATTGCCCTCAATCGAATAAAATCATGCATGCCGTCATTCAGATTGGAAACTCTTTAATTATGCTTGCAGACGAGTTTCCTGATCACAGCTGTGGAATCTCCACGCCTACTTCTTTGAAGGGCACAACAGTCGTCATGCATTTATATGTAGACAATGTCGACAACGTCTTTAACTCAGCAGTTAATGCTGGCGCTAAAGTAAAAATGCCTGTGTCCGATGCGTTTTGGGGAGATCGTTATGGACAGGTTCAAGATCCTTTTGGCCACATATGGTCTATCGCAACACATGTAGCGGATTTGACACCTGAACAAATGGAAAAAGGTGCTGAAGAGTTCTTCAATGAGTCAGCGGCTCATAAATCGTAAGAGCGTAAAAACTAAAAGGGACAAAAGACAAAGGACCAAAAGGACAACAAAATTACCTCTCTAAGTATCCAAAGGCTATTTTACCGTCTTTCACGTCTCTATTGTCTTTTTGTCCCTTTTGTTAAATTCGATGCCCATTTTCGATCAGTTCGCGCGAAGTAGGCAATATAATTGTAAAGGTTGTGCCTTTACCAACTTCTGATTCGACGCTAATTTTACCAAAGTGCTTTTCAATTGTTGTCTCAACGAGAGACAACCCAAGTCCCGAGCCACCCATCTTGCGCGAATGGGCTTTATCGACTGTATAGAAACGTTGGAAGATATGCTCTAAGTCAGCTGGAGGAATCCCTATTCCTCTGTCAGCAATTTTAATGCGCATCCAGTCTTCAGGAAGCTTTTCAAAACTCACCGTGATATGAGCTGGCCCTTTTGAATATTTGGCTGCGTTTTCCATTAAATTCATGAGTGCCATCTCCATGAGATAGTTGTCGGCAATCATGGTGTACTCTTCTGCAGAGTCAGCTTTAATATCAATCGTAGCATCTGGGAAAGCATCTAAAACAAGTTCTCGACAGCTTTCGACTAGATCTTTGAGATCGCATTCGCTCAAGCGTGATGTCGGCAAGTTTTCGATATCGGCCAATGTGAGTAAATCTTTGATTAACTTAGTCATTCTCAAGCAGCTACGAACAATCTTACCCGTAATCTCCAATCGCGTCTCTACAGGCAGATCGGGAGCATCTTGTAGGGTTTCAGCAAAGCCTTGGATGACAGTGACAGGGGTTTTAAGTTCATGAGAGGCATTGGCAATAAAGTCTTTACGCATCTCCAAGATCTTATAGTGAGCTGTCTTATCTTGGAGGACTAAGATGACACCGCCGCGATTACGAATCGGAGAGGCAACCAGGTCGATATAGAGTTTTTGATTGTTAAACTTGGACTGCATCGTATCGCTCATCGTCTTATGCTCTTTATGGCATAAGATTGCCAAGTCATAGCATTTCTGCTGTTGACACTCTTTAAAGGAGTGGCCGACGAGATCTTCATGTTGCAAACCTAAAAAGCGTAGAGCTGTTTGGTTGGCATAGATGACCGTCATATTGCCATCTAACGCGATCACACCTTCTGACAGAGACTCTAAAAGTGCCTCTTTTTCATTGCGTTCAGCCGTTAAGGTGTCGATCTGATGTTGAACGATGGCAGAGAGGTCATTCAATGTTGAAGCGAGTTTACCCATCTCATCATTGGGATTGGAGGTTCCTACCTTGATTTCTGGAATGGTAGGAAGAAGACCCTCTTGATAGGGTTTAACCGCTTGAATGATTTGATGGATCGGTTTTGTCAGACGGCTTGTGATCAGCCAGGTCATCACGCTAAAGAGAAGGAGTACACCGGTAGCCAGGCCTAAAAAGCCGATTTCAAAATCCCGAGTCATTTCGATGACATACTTATAAGGAAAAGCCGTTCGCATGACATAGGTTTTACCATGGAAATTGAAGCTGCGGCCCATATAAGCAAACTTTTGGCCTAAGAGGTCGGAGTAGTCTTCATTGTACCCATAGCCGTGTAAGAAGGCTTCGACAACTTCAGGATGGTCAATCACCTTTTCTTGGCTAAACTTTGGCCCAAGCAGACGCTTGATATGAGAATCGTATAGAAGCTTGCGCTCATCGTTAATAATGCTGACACGAAAGAAGATCATATGTTTTTGATCTTTCAAGCGTCTAATTAAGGCATCATCGTTGGGAGCGGACTGGATACGTAAGATTAACTCATCGGCACGGTCAATCATCGCTTTAGTGACAATTTTATTAACTGTCCGCGAGGCAAAGGGAAACATCAATCCTAAGAAAACTAGGAAGGCGATGACATAGCTGATAAAGATTTTTTGACGAAAAGTAAACATTTGCAAAATTAAATTAAGTGATAAAACCAATAAATATAATAATAAAAAAAATATTTTATTGCAAATATTTATTTAAAAACGGTTCTTTAGGAAATGGTGTAATTGAGTAGTGACCACTTTCAGTTAAAACAACAGTATCTTCTAAGCGAACGCCTCCTAAACCCTCTAAATAGAGGCCGGGTTCAATCGTAATGACCATTCCCTCTTTTAAAACGGGAGAAGGCGTTTCAGAGGGTCGGCTATTGACGGGAGGATATTCATGAATTTGTAAGCCGACACCATGGCCAAGGCCATGTAAAAAGTGATCTCCATACCCTTTCGCTTGTAAAAATTGCCGAGAAGCCAAGTCTAGTGAGGCTACCGTTATTCCGGGACGGCAAGCCTTCATGGCCTCTTCTTGAGCCTGATCAACCAAAGTATAGATTTCCATTAATTTTGGATGGGGTTCTCCAAAGAAAACAGTTCGAGTCATATCGGAATGATAGCCATGTAACTTTACTCCAATATCTATGAGAACAATCTCCCCCTTTTTTAAAGCCACCTCTTGAGCGCGATAATGGGGAAATGCGCTGTTGGCTCCAAATGCAATAATGGGAGAGAAGGAGAGTCCTTCGCCACCCTTGTGTAACCAAAAAATTTCTAGCTGCTTAGCGACCTCTAGCTCTGTGACTCCCTCTTTTAAGAGAGTGAGGACATAGTGCATCCCTTCCACGCAGAGTTTTCCAGCCGCTTTCATCAACTCGATCTCTTTCAAATCTTTAATAGCACGAAGCTTTTGTAGCGGGTTCGAGATTGGCTTGAGTTTTAACAAAGAACTATTTTTTTTAATCAGCTGTTCAAGCTCTTGATAGCGCTGGTAAGTTGTAGTTGTCGTGTCAAATGCCAGAGTGTCAATCTGCTGAGAAGCTGTTTTCTGTAGGTAAGAGGCAAAAGAGTCATGGGTTAAGAGTTCCACTGGGCAGACAGCCTGCTGGCGACAGCGACCAAAATAGCGGCTATCAACAAAGAGCTGGCTAGATTGGTGAGTCACGGCTAATTTTCCGGCTGACAGATCAAAACCCGTTAAATAGAGCAAACAGGTGGGATCTTCTACTAAGAGAATCTCTTTGGAATTTACATCGTTTTGAAGGCACTCGAGACGCTTTTGAAAGGGGGCAAGAGTCACAGCAAAGGCTCCTTCTGTTTAACCATCGATAGAAAAAACTGTTTTAGATCATGAGGTCGAATAGGGGCAAAGATCGATTGCCCTTGAGGGCAATAAAAAGGCATTGCACTTTGAAAGAGACGCTCTAGCAGCTGCCGTCCCTCTTCAAATGAGAGGCGCTGCTTGATGATGGCAGCCTTTGCCGCAAGCGTCGCCAAGCCAATAGCCATTTTTTCAGATATCACCTCTTTGGCGCTCTGCTCATGAAAGAGAGAGACTAGGTCTTTAAAAAAAACTTCTATCGAAACATTTCCAAAGGCTTGAGGAATTGCTTCTATTAAAAAAGAGGTAGGCCCTGCAGGATGCATCGAGAAGCCGATCTCTTGCAGATAGGAAAGTTGCTCAAGCAAAAGATCTGCCTCTTCAGCTCGCACTGTCAACGTGTAGGGCAACAACAGCCCTTGAGAAGCTGAGCTCTTTTGCCGCAGAAGTTGTTCAAAGATAATCCTAGCTTGTGCAGCTGTCTGGTCGACCAGATAGAAGATTTCTTCTAATTCCGCTGCATCTCCCAACCCATGCCCTCGGACAATAAGATATTGAGGCAATGTGGCAACTAGCTCAGGAACTTTCAGCTCTTTTTTAGGAGGAAGAGGCAGCTCTTGTTGGACATAAGGTTGCGAAGGAGGAGCCACATGGCTCTCTTTTATAGGGGTAGAAGATCTATCAAGGAGCGGAGTGAGATCTTCCACGCGTGGTAAAGGCAGAGAGAAGTGGTAGGCGGGTGAAGAGGAGGGGCGAGAAAGTTCGACAGGCATAGAGAAGGAGGGGTGAAAGCTCTCTTTTTTGGCTACAGGAAGATCCGTTGGCTGCAAGACAGGATCTAACAGGAATCCAACAGGCTGCGTGTGGGATTGAAGGGCTTGGTTGATCGCCTGGCGTAGAAAATCTTTTAAAGAGTGCTCTTGACGCAGGCGCACCTCTCGCTTTTGTGGATGCACATTTGCATCGACTAGATCTCCTGGAAGATTCAAATGCAAAACAAAGAGAGGATATCTTTGGGCTGGCAGCATTGTGCCATAACCGTCACGAACAGCATTAGAGATCAAAGGGGCTAAATAGATCGGACGTCTATTGACATAGATAAACTGACCTGTACGGTTGGGGCGATGATGAGAAGGCAGGCCAATATATCCCTGAATAGCTAAAGCTTCAGATTGAGAGTTAACCGGAATTAAGCCCTCATAAAAGGAAAGCCCTAGAAGAGATTTAATTCTTTCAGCTAACTGAATTTGAAATGGGTGCGTTGTGCTGCAAAGAGATGTCGCCAGCAGCGTTTTAGAAGCCTCAGTAAGACGAAATTGGATCGATGGGTGTCCTAAAGCTAAAGTCGTGATTAGTTTGATGATCTCTTGAGTATCATAGGTGGGAGATTTTTGAAATTTTCTGCGAACTGGAATATTAAAGAAAAGAGACTTCACTTCAATCGTTGTGCCAGCAGCGCAAGCAGCCGGAGCAGAGCGTAATAGCTTGCCACCTTCCACAATGATCAATGTCCCCTCTCTCTCTTCACTTCCTTGCAGACGGGTAAGTAGCGTAAATTTAGAAATAGAGGCGATAGAGGGAATGGCCTCTCCACGAAATCCCATGGTACCTGTCAAAAAGATCTCTTCAACCGAACGAATTTTCGATGTGGCATGACGTTCTAGACAGAGCAAGGCATCATCGCTTCCCATGCCAGAGCCATTATCGGTGACACGGATAAGCTGGCGACCTCCCTCGCGAATTTCAACCTGGATTTCTGTAGCACCCGCATCAATGGCATTATCGACTAACTCTTTGACAACTGAAGCCGGATTTTCAATGACTTCACCCGCTGCAATTTTATTGATCGTCTCTTCGTTTAAAACGCGGATCTTTGCCACCTTGAGCTCTCCCAATCTAAAGAACAAAGCAACTAGAATACTGACTTAACTTATATTAAGCAAAACTCTTATATTCAAATTTAGACCATCTTCTATATAGTTATCGTTTTTATTAAGAGTGTTTTTATGGCCTGCCAAAATTTCGAGGTTAGCAATGCGTGCTCTTTATTCTTTTATACTCTCTTGTCTAATCGCCATATGTGCCACCGGATATGCCGAAGATTCTCGTTTAGTTGTGACTGGCGAAGCCATTTTACGCAAGCCAGCCGACCAGCTCTTAATTTCAGCCGGAGTGATTTCTCAAGATAAAGAGGCTCAAAAAGCTTTGCAAGGAAACAGCAGACAAGTTGAAGCGATCCTTCAGGTGCTCCAAAAAGCGGGACTGCAATCGAAAGAATACGCCACAGGACATTTTGAAATTCGTCCAGTCTATAGCATTCAACCTCCCAAAGCATCTCCCGATTGGAAGCAAAGCATTGTGGGCTATGAAGTTTCTAATATGATAGAAATCCATACCGATAAGCTCTCCATCGCCGGTCAATTAATTGATGCCCTGAACCAAGCTGGAGCAAATAATATTCAGGTAAATTTTGGATTAAAAGATCCTTTGCAATATCGTGCAGAAGCTATTCGTACCGCCTCTGCCAGAGCTCAAGAAGATGCAGCTACTTTAGTGCAATCAACGAATGTAAAATTAGGAAATCTTGTTGAGATTACGCTCGATCACCACTCTTCTACACCCATTTTTCCAAAATCTAACCGTTTTTCCTATACAGCAATGGAGTCAAGCGGGCAGGATGTCCCATTAGTTCCGGGGGAAATTGAGGTGCGCTCAACTGTACAGTTAACCTATGCGATTCTCCCGTGAAATTTTGCCTTTCGCCTTTTATGTTTTGGATATGCTAGGATGACAAGTTCTTCAAGTTGGAGATTGTAGGATTGTTTCTATGTATCGATATCCCATGCCTGCCCTCATTCAGCCATTTGAAGCCCTTTCAGTAGGCCGTAGATTATTGATTGGCTTAGTAGCTGTCTTACTATTGTTGGGATTTTGGAAGGGTTGTAACCGCTATTTTGCCGCTCCACTGGAGGGCAAAGTTTTTCGCATTGCTAGAGACGATAATTGGTATCCGGTCGATATGCTAGGCAAAGAGCGTAACATGACCGGCTTTACAAATGATCTTCTTCTAAGCATCGCACGCGACCAAAAACTTAAATTTGAAATCTATGGAGGAGCTTCAACACAACTGTTTAGCAACCTTGATCGAGGTGGATATGACGCGATTATTGCAGTGGCAACACCCGATGCCTATACCAATCAACGATACCTATTTTCGGATCCAATCTACCCTTTAGGTCCTGTTTTAGTCGTACGCTCCTCATCACCCCTCTCTTCTATAGAAGATTTAGCCGGCAAATTAGTTGGGTTCCAGCGTAGTAGCACTAACCTCAGCTGGCTTCCAAATTCTAGAGCTATTTATACCCCCTTTGAAAATGCGATCAGTGGTTTAGACTCGTTAGAGAAAGGGCAGCTGGATGGCATGATCTTGGATCTCTTTTTAGCCCACATTTATTCTCTTGGATTATATAGAGGTCGAATTCGCGTCGCTACAGGCCCTTTAACTCGTGAAGGAGTCTGCCTAATTACACTTCACAAGCCATTAGGGGAAGAGCTTATCACTACATTTGATAGTGGATTAGAAGCTTTAATTGAAAATGGAACCTACGCTCAGCTTCTAGAAAAATGGGGGATGGTCAATGCCCTTGAAATTTCAAAGAAGAGCTCCGAAGAAGCTGCCCAGCCTTAACTTCTATGCGTTAAGTTAACACAAGTTGTTGACAATCTAAAATTTAGCCTGATTTGTCGCGCAGACTAAAGGATGTGTTGCAAAATTAAAAAAGGGACAAAAAAGACGATTAGACGAAAGAGACGATAAATTTTCAAATTTTTTAATCAATTCTTTCCGATTTTATGCCTCTCGCTTCATTTTCTTCTTTAAAAAATTGTTTGGCTGATTTAGATCAAAAAGAAGTTAAGCCACAATCTTTTAACAAAGAGGAGTCTTTATGACAACACCTGACGAAGGTCCAAAAATACCTGAGGTTTCTCCTACAGGAAACATTGGACCTAATGAAAGAGTGACAGAAAAAGCTTCATTCACAGAAGAAGCTCTCTTCACACCATCTGATGAAAATTTACGCCGCATGCCATGGAAAACAATCTTATTTATTGGAATTGCGCTCATTATTTTGGGAACATTAATGATTGCTCTTCCCTTCCTGGCCACTTTAGCTGTTGAACTTGTCCTTGGAACGCTCTTATTAGTAGGCGGGATTGTTCAAACCTTTGAACTTCTACGTAAACATCGTGCCCCAGGATTTGGCTGGCGACTCTTAATTGCGATTTTATACGCAATTACAGGTCTTTTGTTACTGATTTACCCTTGGACAGGCATTATTACGCTAACCTTAATTTTAAGTGGCTTCTTTTTAGCTGAGGGACTCGTTAAAATTGTCTGGTCGTTCCAACTACGTAAGCGTCCAAACAGTGGTTGGGGATGGGTTCTCTTTAGCGGAATCATTGCTCTCATTTTAGGATTTTTGATCTGGTCGGAATGGCCACTCTCCTCTTTCTGGGTCATTGGTCTTTTGGCCGGTATCGACCTTCTTTTTAGCGGCTGGGCATTAGTGATGATAGCCTTAGCTTTTAGAACAGCCTTTCCCAAAGAAAAAGCTTCCTAAGATAAATTCTATTTAAACCAAAATAAAGCCGCCGCTTTTAATTTAGCAGCGGCTTTTTCAATCCAATTTAAAAAAAATATTTATTTTTTACAAATTAACACAAACCTAACCAATTAATTAAAAACAGTAAACAAAAACAGGAGATAATAATGGTATAAATAATAAAATTAGTAGGCAAATGACAATTAGTCCAGACTCTCTTATTTCTAATGGGTTTTACATAATACCTCTCCTTCCAAAAGAGAAGGTGAATCTAGAGTCGAAGCCATTAGAAGATGATCAATTTTTAAGTGAAGAAGATTCTACACAAGCACAAGAAATGGAGGCGTCTCCCTCTTTAGCTAATTCGGGTAGCATTTTAGTTAACTCAGAAACAAGTGAAACTAGTAAAGTGCAGGCTCCTCAACTCCGCAACTCCTTTTTTTTGACACTGTTCAATTTTTATCTCGGAAAAAAGCAAGCTACTGAGCAGACGGATCATGAAGGAAATGTCACCTTAGCTGTTGAGCAGGCGTATGTAGAGCATCCGACTCTTTCAAAGCTAAAAGAGTGTTTTGGAAAGAACCAAAAAATTAGCGCTAAGCAGCTAAAGGCCATAGAAGCGGTTCTGAAGGCAAATCCAGAAGCTGTAGCTAAAGTCGA
The DNA here is from genome assembly GCA_964654295.1 of uncultured bacterium. Taxonomy (GTDB): domain Bacteria; phylum Chlamydiota; class Chlamydiia; order Chlamydiales; family JABDDJ01; genus CAZZJE01. The sequence continues at coordinate 10,766 of CAZZJE010000033.1, forward strand.
CCGATATCTCAGCAACTTTCAAATTCGCAGAGAGCAAATCCTAGAAATTTTAGCGCGTGACGACGGGATTCTACCTGAACTAAATGATCCTGTAGTTTTAGAAAATGGAATGATTCTATGTGAATTATCGCAGCAGTTACCAAGCAATACAGAAGAGAAGCAAGCCTCCTCTAACCAACTTTTGCGTCCCTTAAAAGCAGCGTTTGATCAACTGACATGTAATATGCAGATCCATACTGATTACTTTAACTCGGGAATTGAAGAAGAAAAAGGGTATTGTATAGGAGGTGCTTTTGATAGGACAATCCAAAATCATGACTGTTTGAAAGAAGAGCTAGCTGAGCTTAAGAAATTAGCTGCCGATGAGACAGAGCCTCTCAGCGATATACAGAAAAAGCGTTTAGCTAGGTTGCCTGAGTTAATTGAATCTCACTATGCCGTTCGAGATAACTGTCAAGGGATTGAGCATCGCTGTTTATGGGAAGATGTTGTTAAAAACGAGGCGGGAGGCTTTGTCTCCGGCTTTCGCCGCATCAGTTTTAGAAGCAAAAAGGGTGTGGAGCGTTCAGAAGAGATTCCTCTCGACCTAAGCAGCCTGGGACACTTAAATCGAAAGCAGTCTCAAAAGATCTTTAACTTTTTGCTGGAATTTGAGCAAAAAATTTATATCCGTGAAGAGAGAAATATCATTCAACATCGCTTATTAAAAGAGGCCCTTATTGACTTATCAAAGATTATTCAGGCTCAACTGGTGATGGGTGTGGATTTTAATGAAATCAGAGTTTTTTCAGATAAGCAGACAGAGCTGATTGCTAGACTACAAGAGGTGCCGCAATCTCCATTACCTAAAGAGTGTCAAAAACAGCTAGATAGCCTAAACTTTTTATCCGATAAGCAGAAAGATCAGCTAGTTGGCATTGCAGCAGAATTTACCTATCGCATGAATCGAAGCACTCACCTTGCCTACCTAAAGCTCGTGACTGATTAATCCCAAGCTGGAGCGATAGCGCTTCAGCACCTATAATTTAAATTTAAAGCATACTTTCTTGACTAGAAACCCTTCTCAAAGTATCGTTCTTCCTTAATTTATTAAATTAGGGAGTTTTTGCAGAATGGCTTCTAATCAAAAATGGTTGCATTATCTTTTTTACACAGTCTTTATTACTGTTTTCTTTTTTCAAACAGCGGTTTCCGCTAATTCGACATCCAACTCAGCAATCTCAAAAGCTCTACAGAAATTTGAAAAGTATGAAGGCGAGCTAGGTCAAGCTGGATCAATCAGCGAAGGACTATTAGGTTGTAGCTATATACAAGATGCTTGGCTAACCTTTCTGCAGCAGGCAGAAAATGAGGAGGAGTATCATCATGGGATGAGACTTTTGAATGACTACACTCACTCATTCAAAAGTATATGTAGATACACATCTTCCGTTATCAATTTCTATACCGGCGACAAACAATATGCTATGGCACAAGAGGTCCCGGTCAATTTTCATGGGATAGAGGTCTTAGGCTTTTTAAATACCTTTAAAAAAGGCTGTTGTTTAACGCCTGAAGAGCGAGAACTCTATTTTGAACAGGAAAGAAGCCATTATTTAAGAGATAAGGTCGTTGAACCATTTATTTTGGATGCAACATCCATTCAAGAGCTAGAACCGGAAAGAATCTATAATTTTGCTCTTCTTCCCGACGGAACAATTTATGCCGCTTTAGAAAAAACAGGCGAAACAGCCTATCACGTCTGTGCCGATGAAACTGTTTCAGAGGCTTTTCAATACCCTAACCATACAATTTTAGCTGGAAGCCCACATCAGGTGGTGGTTACAGCAGGCTCTTTTATCTTGTATCAAGTGGATAACAAACGACTATTCTTTATCTCATGTAAATCTGGTCACTTTGTTCCAAACTACTACTCTTTAAACTACATGCGTTATGAGCTAACAAATCTTGGCGTTGATCCATACACAGTCATTGAGACTCCAGATGTCGATCTCTCTCGCGTCGTACTAAAAATATATAACCGCGCACAAGTTCCAGTCGCACTATGCCAACATGACGCTGAACAGCTTTTTTCTTTAGCTCGAGAGAGATGGCAATCTATTTACCAAACCATTGATCGAAAATTACTGACACAGCTCTCTCAAGGTAATTTTAACCAGTTGAACGGTGATCTCATTCAGCAGCTGAATAAGCAGAGAGAAGAGGCGACCTATATGCGTAGCGCCTATCATCTCTTCAGCTCTAGCCATGAAGCCCCAAAAAACTTTCATAAGTTGGTAAAACGTTTTGGTAAGCTAAAAGATGCTATTAAGCATCAAGCTATGGATCGCATTCCTATTGAAGCCAATAAGCTATTGCTAC
>CAZZJE010000034.1:0-12783 GCA_964654295.1 uncultured bacterium
CTTGAAGATAGCCTTAATTGCTACAACAGTGCCCTACTGGAGCTAGAAGAGATTGCGTATACACTAAGCCGCTATATGCATCGAGTCGATGCTTCCCCCGAAAGGTTAGCCTGCCTGAATGAACGCCTCGGAAAACTGAATAAGCTCAAAAGAAAATATGGCGGCAGCATCGAAGCAGCCATTGCCTATACAGTGAGTTGTAAAGAGCGTTTGCACCAGTTAGAATCTAGCGATGCACATATTGAAAATCTAAAGCAGCAGATTGAAACGCGTGCAGCGATCACCAACCAGTTAGCCAGTGAACTAACAAAAGTGCGTCAAGAAGTTGCTAAAAGATTGCAGGCAGCATTGACGAGTGAGCTGCATACATTAAATATGCCACATGCCACATTTGAAGTGCAGATCTCCCCTTCTGCTCGCACGCAAAATGGAGAAGATCAAGTTGAATTTTTCTTAATTCCTAATATAGGTGAGCGAGCCATCCCTGTAAAAAATTGCGCAAGCGGCGGTGAAGTTGCACGTGTGATGCTTGCCTTGCAAACTTTAATGGTAGGCAAGCGTGCTGATCAAACACTTCTATTAGATGAAATTGATGCCAACATTGGAGGCGAAACAGCTTCCGTTATAGGAAAGAAGCTGCGGCAAATTGGCCAAGGACAGCAGCTCATCTGCGTGACACACTTTCCTCAGGTTGCCCAACAAGCCCACCATCACTTAAAAATTGCCAAGCAGCAACATCAAGGACGCACCTTTACTCAGGTAGAGCTATTACAAAATAGTAAAGATAGAGAAGCTGAGCTCCAGCGCATGCGTGGAGGCTCAGCTATCGAGAATTATGCCGCCGTCACAGATCTTTCTGCAGGGTTTGCTCTAGGGCTATGAGTTTTTGATGACGCTCCATCTTCGACCTTTTCAAGTATCAAAATGTAGGCACTTGTCTTAGCTTTTGTTCGGATATGATCCCACGTGCAATTAGTCACAAGACTATCATCATAATGGCGCCATTGGCCATTCTGACAAACATAGCTTGTATAATGGCCAGTTCCAAGTGAACTACCCAGGTGTGAAACACAGCCGACAATGCGATATTTTGCTGTCTGCTTAGTGTCAAATGTAAAACTCAAATCGACAATCCCATCTTCTGGCAGCTCAACAGGATTTTGATTCTTCCTTGTCACATTATTTTGTCTATCAAAAGAGAAGCGTTTTAGATGTAGAGGAAAAACTGCTGGCGCTTTCCCTTCAAAATAGGAACGCTGCGAGTAGGTTGGCGTGCGAACCTCCGTCTTTCCATCAGGTAAAGTGAAAACATAAGCTTCTCGCTGATCACGAACCTCTTCACAGCCAAACTCTTTTTCAACAATTTTTTGCAGAGAGGTCTCCTGCTCTGGAATAGCAGCCTGCAACACTCTAGAAAGAGAGAATGAAGGTGACTGCTTCTCATAGACCATATCCACATTTCTCGGGCGACGTTTTGTATGCGAGTTTACTAACAGCTTATTTAAGCTTGCTAAACCTTCTAGCAAATAGGCAGCATCATGCTGGGCAGTTAACCCTTTTGAAGGGATTAAGTCGGGATGAAAAGGCGTCTGTTGCTGCACGGCAGAAAAAGCCTCACCAACATCTCTACCAAAGAAGAGAACATTGCGTAATCTCCATACCTCGCCTTCTAACACCTTACTCAACTGGCTTTGCTGCGTTTGATTCGCTGTTTTCATCTGAGGACGAATATAGTCAATGACATCAAATAGGCGAATCCAAGCATTTTGATAGCGCTCATAAATAGCAAACTGATCCTGTTCGATCCAATCGTCTTTTACAATCGGCTTTCTCAGCTCTTCGATCAATTTAGGGCAGCTTTCCAACACTTGAATCGTCGAATTCATGTAACAGGAATTTCCAATGTTATGAATACCTGGAGTTGGATTGTCCAAGCAAGATTGGTCGACACTAGAAGACCTGGATCTTCTCTTATCTGCTTTATTCAATGGTGTCACACGCTGCTCTAAAGCTTTAAATAGCTCGCTCCCTGTATCTAAAAGCGTATCAACAGCTGCTTGATCAATTCCATCCGCTTGAAGCTGCTCTCGATGGTTACGCAAACATTCTAAGCTGCCGTAATGATGCTTGAGCTTTTGATTATCGACACGATCAATTCCTTGCGCCTCAACTTCATCATGAACTCGCTGTACAAGCTGGACCGCTTGCTGGGCATGAGCTTGAAGTTTCGCTTTAAAAGTTGATTTTAGCGTTTCATAGGCTCTTTCATATTCTTGCAGAAGCTCTTGATGAATAGTAGATGATAGTGTTGTTAATAGATCTGTAACGGCTTTATGGTTGCTCGAAATCTCTTTAATCAAGTGTTGAATAGTGGAAAGGTTTTCGCAAGATTCGAGAGAGAAATGATTAACCGCTTGTTCAAGGGCTGACTTATCGGATCCAATATCTTGTAAAAATTGATTGATATCTATTCCTTGCTGATGTAATTGCTCAAATTGAATAGCAAACCGACAGCGCTTTAGCCCCGTTAAAGGCTCTATCTCCACTTCCAATGACTCTTCTCTATTAGTCGTAGTCAAAATCGTTTTAATCGTAGGGGCACGCTTAGGGTGCACTTGAGGCTCTTTATAAACAGTGACACACTCCTCTGGCTTGACTTCATTTTTAGGTAGGGTTGAGGATGTGCCCCCTTTAGATTTGATATCTGGTTTGAAGTTCTCTAGATCATCTTCATAACTATCATAATCATCTTCATCTTCATACGTATCTGAAAAGATATAGCGGAATAGAGAAGCAATCGCTTTAGCAACTGTCACAACAGCTTTACCCATCCAAATAAAAGGAAGGGCAAGGAAGCAGGGCTTGTGTGAATTTTTCTTTTTATCTAAAAGAAAATCTTCATTTGCCTCTATAGGCGTTGGAACGGCTTTTTTTAGTTTATCTGTTTCTATTAATGTAACAGTTTGACCGGAAGATAATCGGGCAGTCGACTTTTCTCCTTGTATCTTTTGTATCTTTTCAAGAGCCTGTGTCTGCCTTTCATCGACAGACTCAAACAAAGGTGCGCTTGAGACAAGAGTGGTAGGTGCTAACGAAGTCTGGGCACTCATATATAAATTCCACAGTTACAAAAATTTAAAGATCAAAAACAATAATAATAAACCTCTTTTATAATACATACATATAAATTTTCGATAAAGAACGAATCTTTTTCTCGTAGAATGCATTCCTCCAGAAAAAAATTGACAGCGACAGAAAAAAGACCTACATTTTGCGGGTAATTGTCAACTATCGGAGGATTTGTCGTGAAATTAAAGAGCCTTGCCACAGGACTATTAGCATGCTTTACTTCGACTACACTGCTCTATGCAGATTTTGATACGGATAGTTATGGGAATGAGGAGATGGTTCAGCCGGAAGAAAAAGTTGCTGGGCCATTTAAAATAGAGGCTAACTACGATGGGGCTGCAAAAGCAGATTTTCGCGAATCAGCATTAGAAGGACAAAACCTTCGCTTTGCCACCGGTTCTATAGCAGGTTCATTTGTTTTCTACTACAACCCTTGTTATAAAGAGGGTGCTGTTGTTGCTTTAGGATATGTAGACACCTTGATCGACTGGAATCACAATCCATTCTTTGATCAAGATCGCTTTCACACAGCCCGTGTTGCTCTTGGTGGCTTTAGCGAGCGCGTAAAAAGATGGAACTGGCAAGCACAAGTTGCCGTTAACATTAATACAGACCACTGGAATTTAGCCGACTACAGCACCTATGACCTGCTTCTTTGGGGACGATATCAATGGCTATGCAACCCAGATATCGGCTTGCATATTGGATTTTTAGCGGAAACGGGCATGAAAATTGATCGTATCTATCCTATTGTGGGGTTTGATTGGAAAATTAATTCCTGTTGGAAGATCAATGCAATTTTTCCGATTAACTTCTCAGTCGTCTACAACTGGACGAATAACCTGGCCCTCTCTGTGGGCAGCCGTTTCTTTGACGTCCGTTATCGCGCCGGTAAAGACCAGCCCTTACCAATGGCTTTAGTTGAATACCGCAGCGTAGGCGCCGAAGCTGGAGTTACGTATACTTATGCCCCCTGGTTTAATGCCAACTTGCACGCCGGTTATATCTTAGGAGGTTCTCTTAAAATTTCTGATCGGCACCATATGCATGGGCGCCACTTTAAATTTAGATCTAGCGCCTATGTTGGCGGCGAAGTGGATGTAAAGTTTTAAGAGAGCAATTAAAAAGCTAAAAACAGAAGACGTCAAGGCTCAAAGAGACACAAAAATTGTAGAGAGCTCCTAAAGATAATTTAAGATGGGGTTTATTGCTCTCTTTTGTGTTTATAAGAGTCCTTTTCGTCTTTTTTATAGACTATGGTAAATAGGCTTTAAATTTTAAAAACCTTAAAGTTCAAATCGACACAACGATCTCTTTTGACACATTTCTCTATCTTTGATAGCTTAATAGAGCATTTATTATTAAACCCCTTATTAGCAATGAGTGAAGCCTCTCAACTTGACCTGTTTGAAGATCCAAAGAGCTCGGAAGAGCTACTTAAATGTGAAATAAGTGAACTTAAAAAACAGTTAGAGCGAAGCCAACGCAATTTTTCTAAACGTTTAAATGAACTCGCAAAGCTCTATCTAGTCGTAAAAGAGGAAAATGAGCAGATTCAGAGCAGACTCGCCAAGTTAGAGAAGCATTTAATGCCCTCAGACCTACACGAGTCTTCTTTAGTGAATCAGCTGTATGAAGAGGCTTATGCGCCTCTATTTGCCTTATCAAGAAAAGGTTAATGAGGCTGAACTGTCTCTCGGCCCGTTCCCTGTATCGCTTCATACAAGCGAAGGGCTTGCTCGTGAATAAAATCTACCGTTTGGCTTGCCCAATGAACGAGAGTGTTAAATGCATCAGGAAAAAATTTCCAAATAATAAAAAAAAGCAGCCCAAATAGAATAAAATTACCGACAAATCGAATCATCCGCCACCTCCTGCTAGGCACTAGAGTCTTACCTGATTTGCTATTTTTATTGTAGCAAATTTCCATAAATTAGTAGCCAAAAACTTACGCGATCTTTATCTCGTATTAAACAAATTATTTTATAAATAGTAGATACTAATGATTGACTTAAAAAAACTAAAAAATATATAAACCTTACAATAACGCATTTAAGTGATTTATGACTTGTTCAGACGTTTCTACAAATTATTTAGCTATCCATACAGATAGATGCTGTATCTGTCTCTCGCAAGATGTTTCAGCTAAAATGGATATGTTAGGACATTGGCGTTCCACTGATCCAGAAATTTTAGTTCCCGACGCCTGTCCTCATGCCTGTTGCAAAGGGTGTATTAACGAATACATCAAATCGATGTTGGACCGAAACATGTCGCAAGAAAAGATTTCGTGTCCCCAATGCAGATCTAAAGAGTGGCTAAGTATTACACAGCGCCAAGCTTATATTCCTACTCCAGAACAAAAAAGCGCTCTTCCTGGATTGCTGATTATTGAAAGTGGAATCTCTATTGCTTCAGGAGCGATCGTTGGTTTTGGTAACTCGCTATTGAATCAAGAAGAAGAGGATTCAACCTCTCTCGAAAAGGGCCTTTATGCAACAGCTTTAGTTGCTGCTGGAACGATTATTCCAACGCTCGCCTATCAAGCGATCAGCTATATGCGTCATACAGGCTGCCGAGCGATCTCTGAGAAACTAAAAAGCAGTGTGGCTCAATTTTTTAGCTCCCCTCCGGAATCTACTCCACCCCTTTTAACTTTGAGATAAGTGGTTGAGACTGCTTTTAGAGTGCAGCGAAAAGTCGCTGCACTCCTCATTTTCCTTAGCTTAAGGTGTTTAAATTATCACCTCAACCAGGTTCTAGGCCTTAAACGTCGCTTTCCAAGCTCTTTTTTATAGAGCTAAGGTGAGACATAAGATTAGGATCGCTTATAGGCAAAGGAGCACCAGGCTCCTGTGCTGCTCTTTCAGCTAATCCTCGCTGTTGATTGCTTGGAACCGTTAAACTTGCTCCAGCCACAGTCCCTACTGACTTCAAAGAATTCTGTACGACCTTAAGTACGAGGCCTCCGCGCACTTGTATTTGTCTAGCAACTGCATGAGCAGCTGCAAAAGCAGCAGCCTTTTTACTCTCTGGATCCAATTTAAAAGGTTCGTATGGCGCTTTATTTTGAAAAGATTCGCGTGGATTTTTATTTAGATCTTGATCTGGCGTCTTGTCATTTTCAGAATCTCTCTCCTCCCACTCATCGGCACTAGCTCCCTGCGTCTCTGTAGAGCCAGGACAATTAACGCTTGCTTGGTCTATCATGCTTTGTACTCGAGCCTGACGTAAAATAGCCGTCAGATCATCCATTGCTTTTACACGAGGTCTAGGATCTAAAGGAGGCGGACGGCAAACCACACGAACATCCTCTTCTGTCACAATGATATTCAAAAGCTCCTGCTGCTCCTGATCCTCTGACTGTTGCTTTGCTATCACCTTGCGATAGCCCGTCATTTTGGCGTGCAAAATAGCAGCACTACGGGCAAATAAGACCCCACCAGGAGAGGTACCAATTTCAAATGTACAAATCATAAGAGAGGCAATCTCAACCCCAAAAGCTTTCCCGCCGGGCAGAGCATCACCAAGAGAGCGGTTTTTTCCTATTGGAATGAAGCCAACCGTATATTTAATAAGGATGCATGTAAAGGTAATTGGAAGAAGTGCCACATTCCAAGCCATATCTAGAGGAATAAAAGCGACTGTCCATAACATATAGATACGAGCAGCGAGAAACCCAATTACAGGATACTTGCTATTTGGATCCGTTACTTCTAAAACTTTTATATAGATCCAATTAGAAAATGGCCTGCTAATAAGTGGTCTTTTACTATCTGTGTGAAATTTACAGACAGTTTTTTTAGCCGGAGGTGTACTCTGAGCAGGCGGAATAACTACAGAGGGGGCAAGAGCGGTTGTAGAGGAAGTCATAGCACTACTTTACTTAATCCCTTTTAATTAAAAAAATGAGCATGCGGGATGTTTATTAAAAATTTATAAAGAATATAACAAAATTCCGAAAAGACATCCATGAAAAAAATGATTGCAAAAATATTTTATTAAATAATAAAAAAACAGAAAATTCATTAAGTCGCCAATAAAATGTTTAGTTAAAACAATCCGATCAGACTTTTAAAATCGACACCTTAACTACTGTTTATTAATAGAGACCTCTTCAGGTTTCGTATGAGGCTCTACTAATGGAAGGACGGGATTAAACGGATCGAATAGAGAAGTAAACGTCTTGAATGCCTGAAGGTTTCCTTCAATTTTTATTGAAGGATCGGTTGCATTAAACTCCATTTTTCCAAGCATAAACTCAATAAAATCAGGCTGATTAAGCGAGATCGTTACATTTGCATTGTCAGAATGACGATTTTTTATGGCGTGCAAGACTCCATTTTTAATTTGAACCAAAAATTTTTCTTTTCGATCATTTAAATTGATATTCAATGTCATGGGATTTTCGGACGCCTTGGCGCCATCTAAGCGGACGGCTAAATAATCAAAAAGAAGGTGAGTCGGCATAACAGCTAACAGATCGCTCTCATCACTCGTTAAATTAGATGGGCTACGTATCCCATGACGTAGCTCTTCGGCAGCAGTTAGATAAAAATTTCGGCTAGGAGCATTTTCCGCTTGATAGCCAAGCTGTTCTAGGGAGCGAGATAAGAGCTCCTTGGCATGTTTATTGGTAGGTTCTGCATAAACAAGTTGGTTTAACACTTGAGCTACCCAGCGATAATTTCCCTCTTCATAATCTTTCTTAGCTCTCTGCAAAATTTCAGCGGCACCTCCCATATACTCGACATATTTCTTACTGGCCTCTTGAAAAGAGAGCGGATCAAGGGAGGCAGGATTTCCATCAAACCAACCTAAATAGAAGGAATAGATCGATTTTGCATTGCTATTTTCACTGCCAAAGTAGCCTCTATTATACCACTCGTTACTCAAGCTATCTGGAAGCTTAATCATTTCTACAATTTCTTCGGGTGTATAGCCATGATTAGCTAGCCGCAACGTTTGATCATGGAGAAATTGGTAGAGATCGCGCTGTTTTTCTAAAAAGTCAACAGCACGTGATCGTCCCCAAATAGGCCAATGATGTTGTGCAAAAACAACTTCGGTCTTATCTCCAAATTGATCGATAACCTGATCTAGATAGCGCACCCAAGCTTTTGCATCTGCAGTTTTAGATCCGGATAAAATAGAAAAAGCATGCATGGTATGGGTAGCATCCTCTGCAGCTGCCAAGGCTTTAAAATCAGGTAAATAGAAGAGCATTTCAGCAGAGGCTTCTGAATTAGGCGTTTTAATAAAAACAAATTTCACACCATCAATGGTCAGCTGCTGCCCTGTTTTGGAGATGAAATCTGTTGGTAAAATGAGTGATGAGCTCCCTAGTGGCATGGCTAAGCCTATACCAGCCGAAACTTGTCCCTCTGGCCCGGCTGGGAGTAGAGTACCATAGGCATAGGCTACACGGCGACTGATCGCATTGGCAGCAAGGAGATGGTCCGACAAAACAGCTTCTACAAAACCTTCAGGAGCAAAAACCTTAACCTTTCCACTATCAACATCACTTTGCGACACCACGCCTTTAACACCTCCAAAATGGTCGATATGGCTATGAGTATAAATGACTGCTTTAATAGGTTTATTTGGACGATGCTCATAATAGAGATCCAAAGCTGCCTTTGCTGTCTCTTCCCTTGTCAGGGGATCAACAAGAATAATCCCCTCTTTTCCTTCAATAATTGTTAGATTGGACAAATCAGCACCCCGCACCTGATAAAGTCCCTCTACCACTTTAAAAAGACCAGCAACTCGCATCAACTGGGCTTGTCTCCATAAGCTTGGATTCACAGCCCCCGGAACATTTTTTGCGTTTAAAAAATTATAGGCATCCCCATTCCAAATGATTTCGCCTTGTTGATTAGTTAGAACGCCTTTATTGGAGAGAGGAGCGATTAAATGATGAGTGGCATCTTCAAAATCTTGAGAGTTTTCAAAAGGGAGCTGCTTGAACACTTTTGTATTGATATCCCCGGTTAATTGGGTAGGAGCAGCAGATAAAGAAGAGAGGGAAGCAACGAAGGATAAAGCAAAAAGGGGTAGAAAACGAGTCATCATTTCGCTCCAAATTTAATTAACCTATTCTCATATGCCTTTTTTACCTTTTCTTCAAGCAGTCGATTCCTCTCTCATCGTAATTTCAATAGGGAATGGCATCCTATCAAGCGATTTAAGCCCTGATTTACAAATCTTTAAATAATATTAACAATTCAGATCTATCCTTACTCCAAACTTTAAACTAACCAAAAGTGTTATAAGATCATGAGTTCTATTTCTTCGACTAATTGTTCTAGTTCATCAACATCTAGAAATTCAACCCAATCTAACAGAACATCTAGTTCTTCTAGTAGCAGCTCTTCTAGTAGTAGCAGCAGCTCTTCTAGTTCGCAGATTCCATTTCTACCTTATGGGCTTCCAGTAGGGAGCGGACAGCAAGCTGTCGCTTCTGCACCAGCCCCATCTTCCCTATCTACAACACGTACAATTCAAGCCCTGTCGCTGCAGCAGACACAACGATCAAACCAGACAGAACTCCCGAATAGTGGAAACTTTATTCCTGAAAGATTTTGGAATTTAACAAGTCGTTATCCACTAGATGCCTTACTAAGAATTTTATTTGGTGAGTCTGCGCCTACTAGTGCATTCCTAGACGAAGAGATGCGATCGGGGACTCTTGCAGACAGCATTTCAGAATTATTAGATACACTTAGGCAGCAGATTAATAGTTGCTCTAACACGGGCTATCAACAGCTCTTTGCTCTCTATCATTTTCATCATGATATGATAAAAAAACTGACATACTCACCAGAAGATATCGAGCAACAAGTTGAGCATCTTTATCAAGCTATATTAGATAAAGCGGACAATACACAGCGTTCTTACATTGTTCGTTTTGCTAATCTACTTGAGATTCCGAATAGAGAAAAAGCGAATCGCTTAAGAGAGATTATCCAAAAAAAGTTATACATGAATGCTTCCGGAGTTAATACTTCCGGACTTACAGAAACCGCTAATATGCATTGGGCCTCCGTCCAAGAAATGTTAGAAACAATTGGAATAGCTGCTCAAGCAATCCGTTCAAATATCAAGCTGTTAGAGAACTACGACTTTCCCCTTAAAATTTCCCCAATCGAGAATTCAATTTTAAAAGCTTGTGAGACCCTTAAAGAGCGTTGTGCCAACTTATTAAGTAAACTCGCTAGCGGAGAAGAAGTTCAACTCCCAAAATACTATGCGAGTGCACGGATGATTTCCGACGGGAACATTGTTCTTAGTGAAGGTCTTAAAACGGAAACAATCGCTGATCTGGGCAGCTCTCCATCCACTTTACAGGTTTCCAATACGATTAATCACTCCACACTCCCCGCTGTTGGTTTGCCTAATTACATTGAATGGTTCGACCCTCAGAAATTGGCCCGTTCTACCATTCAAATAGAAAACCAAAAAATCACAGTCGATTTAGCTGATGGAATGAAAGTTTGCACCTTCGATCAAGATAGATTATCTCAGATTAACGCCTCTTCTCTTATTGTCAATGCTTTTAGCTTAATCGAAAATCAAGCAATGGCTTTGATAGATATAGATGGCTTATTGAATCAAATTGCTTTGATGAATTTGATAGAAGCTGAGCTAACTGCAGCAATCATCCGAAAACAATCCCCACTTTTAGTTCCCAAAAACTATCCAATGGGTGAAAAAAGAACGCCCCAACCTCCAGCACAATCCTTATCGATAGAGGTTGCCAGGGCGGTGCAGACCGAAGTTAGTAAACTCCTTCCTTTTATAAATGGAAATCAACAGCCTGCAAATGGATCTCAAAACAAAGAATTTATTACTCCCGCACCTCTTTTAAAGAATGATTTAGCCCCTGTTAGTGTGACTCAGTTTATTTCAACCCATCGAAACAAATACCTGTCAAAAGATGATGTGAGAAATTTACTGCACAAAACAACTAAAGATGGCCGAACTATTTTTACCAAAAAAGGCCAAGAGACATTAGAATCCATGATGGATGATCGAAATGTTAATGATTTTAAAGTTAGCAGTTTAATTCCCTCTTTACGAAGAAGTCCAGCTATTGCAAGAGTAACACAAAAGAAAGCTCGCCAATCTGCTAATAGCATTTCTTTAGTAACAACAACTACTACTACGTCTTCTAGTACGTCTACTACTACGCCAACTGTTACTCCGGTTATAACTCCAAATAGTACGCCTCCAGCTTCGCCTGCAGCTGTACAAACAACTAGAAATGAGCCGCAGCCTAAAAGACGCCGTGTAGAAAACTCTACATCCTCAAGCTCAACTTCTTCGAACGGTACAGCTAGTATTACAACTACCAGCACAACCCCTCCTGCAACCAGCAGGCCTTTACAGAGCACAACGACTTCAAATAGTAGTCATACAGCTTCTCTATCCGGTCTTAACCTTTTAGCAGCTGCGATTAATGAAGCTGAACAAATTCAGGCAAATCGTATAGCACAACTTAGAATAGGTTCTCAAGTTAGGCTTCGACCCACCTTTGAACATTTTTGGAATTGGTGTACAGCTAACCGCTCATGTTCTATAAGACCTGACTTAAATCCTATTACTCCAGAAGAAGAGAGTCAGATCCCATTCTGGATGAAAAACTTTACCACTTCTACAACTTCTATAACAGTAAAGCATATTCTCACTTATAGCCGCCTATTTCCTCAGGAGTGCCAACAAGCAATTATGGACGGCTTACTGACGGTCTCTGATTCTGTTCCTCGTATTTCTGATCAACGCTTGCAGCAACAAATTTTGATTAGCAAAGCCTCTCGAGCGGATAGGATAGAAAAGGCGATCGATCTTTTTGGCTTAGACAAATCTTTTTGCCCGCCAGCTTTAAGACATATTTGGGATATTCAAGGATTAAACAGCGATCAGAATTTTGGTCAAGCCGTGGGATATCATCCAGAGCTAATGTTTAATACACCTGCTGTTCAAGAGCTTCTTATCGAGTATATTAACTCTGCTATCGTTTTCTTTACAGACGCGATGGAAGGAGGGAAGCAAGATCTAAGAAATCATCAGCACCAGTTTTTTAGTCTAGTTGCTTACTTCATCCTAAGCAAAGCTCAACTACCAGATGAAAATGAATTGAAAATTGCTGATTTTATTCGTTGTAAATTTCCATCGAAGGAACGTGTGATTTCGATCACTCCTAACACTTTCGATGCCATGTCTGATACAGGTCTTGATCAACGCTTATATCCCAATGATCCCTTATTTACTTTAAGGCTTTTAATGCAGCTAGACGAAGATTCTAACGAATCTTTAGCTGGCTTCCTTCTTGGTAAAGAATTGTCAAGCGAACTTGATGAGACTGCAAAAGAGAAGTTAACCTTATTAAAAGGTTTCATCGAAGAGTTAGGTGTCGCCATTCAGCATCGTTATGCTTCGAACTTTAATAGCCGTAATAAGCTTCTACCTATTCGTTTTTCTAATGAACCACTGGTTAGAATCTTACAAGCTTAGAAATAAACTTTGGACTTAAGGCAGGCGGCGACTTGTCGCCGGCTCTATAGAGGTAATTGCAAAATTGTTGTCTTATGAGGCACAATGCACATATAAATCTTACCAATATGGGCGCCTAAAGCTATTTGGAGTGCGGTG
>CAZZJE010000035.1:0-5775 GCA_964654295.1 uncultured bacterium
CATATTCTAAAAACCATCTTTAGACGAACAGTGATGTACTTTATATTTTTTACTACCGACTGAACGCTCACGTTAAATCGTTATATCATTCTAGTGTTAATTTTTTTAAAAAAGCAGGAAATGTCAACTAACTTTCCAGCACATATTCAAAAATCAACGGTGCCACAATAGAAGCGTCGGATTCAATCACAAAACTTGGTGTTTCAACACTTAACTTTCCCCAAGTAATCTTCTCATTGGGGACAGCTCCACTATAGCCTCCAAACGAAGTGATGCTATCGCTAATTTGGCAAAAATAACTCCATAGGGGAACTTTTTCCTCAAGATCTTGCCGAAGCATGGGAACGACACAAATTGGAAAATCTCCAGCAATACCTCCGCCTATTTGGAAAAATCCAATTTTAGCTTTCGCACTCTGCTCACGATACCAATCAGCCAAAAAGCTCATCTGCTCGACACCTGATTTAACCACATGATAGTTGCTAATATCTTTGGTAATTACATGCGAGACAAAGATGTTGCCTAACGTCGAATCTTCCCAACCTGGCGTGATAATCGGTAAATTCTTCTCTTTCGCAGCTAGCATCCAAGAGCATTTTGGGTCAATTTCAAAAGATTGTTTAATGGAGTCTAACTCCAGTAATTGATACATAAACTCATAAGGAAAGTAGCTTTTGCCAGCTCGATCTGCTGCTTGCCAGAGTGTTAAAATCTCTTTTTCAATCCGCCGAATCGCCGTCTCTTCCGGAATACAAGTATCCGTCACACGGTTCATCCCTTTTTCTAACAACTTCTGCTCATCCTCTTTACTGAGTGATCGATAATGAGGGAGCCTTAAATAGTGTGTGTGCGCCACTAAGTTAAAAATATCCTCTTCTAAATTAGCTCCTGTGCAAGAGATAGCATGGACTTTGTCTTGGCGAATCATTTCTGCCAAAGAGATTCCTAATTCAGCTGTACTCATCGCTCCCGCGAGCGTCAGTAACATTTTGCCGCCGCTATTTAAATGGCTCACCCAAGCCTCGGCTGCGTCAACGCAGACAGCGGCATTGAAATGCTTGAAATGTTTGCGCATGAAATCTCGAATGGTCATCGCTCAATATCCTTATTTTGCATAAATAGGTAGCTAAGTATTTTATAGATTAGCTTGGCAGCTAAATAGTCGGGAGCATGGGTGTCCGGTTTAGGGCAAAGTTCAACCACGTCAAAGCCAATCAGCTGTTTTTCTTGAATCACGCGTTTAAGCAGCCGTATCGTTGGGTTCCAATAGAGTCCACCCGGTTCAGGTGTACCTGTAGATGGCATTAGAGAGCTATCGAATGCGTCTAAATCAAATGTAAGATAGACCTGTTCGGAGAGAGAGTCGACCACCCGATCAATCCATCGGTTTTCTATATCGAGCGTATGCGCAAAAAAGGTGTTTTCTCTGTCAAGATAGGGGAGCTCTTCGCTGCTCATGCTGCGAATTCCAACAGACACAATCTTTTCAACTTCAGTAAGCTCTTTGACTCGCGACATTACGGAGGCATGGCTCCAAGGATTGCCTTCATAAGCGGGCTGTAAATCGGTATGTGCATCTAGCTGCAAAACTGTTAGCTTGCCATATTTTTCGGCATAGGCTCTTATGGGAGCAAAAGAGATGGCATGCTCTCCGCCTATCGTAACCACCAACTTGTTTTGGTTGAGATAGTGCCTTGTTTGTTCATAAGTTTTTCGTAACATCTCTTCTGAAGATCGAGCTTTGATAGCAGGAGCTGTATAGATGCCTTGTAAATAGACTTCTGAGTCTGTCTCTATATCATAGAGTTCAAGATTTCTCGATGCTTCAATTAAAGCTTCAGGCCCTTTATCGCTGCCTTTTTGATAGGTTGTTGTCAAATCAAAGGGTACGGGAAGCAGAATAACTTTAGCAAAAGATTCTTCTCCATAAGGGTCTGGTAAGCCAGCATAACGGCCTTGAATTCCATGGCCTTGTCCAATTGAATGTTCCATTTAAACGACCAAATAGGTATAGCTTTCTAGCGACTGTTTGAATTTCTTTTTAATACGAGCGGATTCTGTCGGAGTAAGCCTTCCCTGTTTGATTGCTCGTTCGATTAGCTCTTGCAGCTGATTTTTGAGACGCTCTGTATTATATTGCACATAGTTGAGCACCTCTTCGATCGTATCACCTTCTACTAAGTGAGATAGCTCCCACTCTCCATTTTCATCAAGCTCAGCATGAACAGCGTTGGTATCTCCAAAGAGATTGTGTAGCCCACCTAAAATTTCTTGATAGGCTCCGACTAAAAAGATTCCAAGATAGTAGGGGGTATTCTGATAACGATGAAGAGCTAAATAGTGCGAGGGAGATTTCCGTCCAATAAAGCTGTCAATTTTGCCATCACTATCACAACTTAAATCGGCTAAGACGGCGTGATGATTTCTAGCTTCATTTAGTTGGTGGATAGGTAAAATCGGAAAAAGCTGTTGAATGGCCCAAGAGTCTGGCAGTGATTGAAAGACAGAGAAATTACAGAAATAGGTCTCTAGCAGCATCTGATCTAATACTTCAATCTCTTCTGGTACGTCCGGAAGATCTCTATAGAGCTTACGAATATTGATTAAAAGAAGACGTACCATCTTCTCCGCATAGGCTCTCTCTTTGAGCGAGAGCTTGCTGTAGACAAATTCTTGAAGAATTCGCTCTTTTAGCTCCATCACGTCGTGATATGTTTCACGGCAATTGTTAAGAGTAAGTTCTCGATAGAGGTCATACAGTGTGACTAAAATATCATGTTGGCTTGGCAGCGAGTCAATGTCTACGTTATTGGGGCTAGAAGAGACATCGATGACCTCTGTAATTAAGACTGCATGGTGACAGGCGATCGCACGGCCAGACTCTGTGATAATCGTGGGATCAGGAATATCTGCGACCAAGCAAGCCTCTCCAATCACAGAGACGACATCGCGTGCATATTCTTCGACAGTGTAGTTCATCGAAGAATCTGAAACACTTTTTGAACCATCGTAATCGACAGCGAGGCCGCCGCCTACATCAAAAAATGCCAGCGAAGGATGTTCTGCTGCCAGCTCTGTATAAACTCTAGCACCCTCTTTTAAGGCTCGTTTAATCGATTGAATCGTCGTAATTTGGCTTCCCATATGAAAATGAAGCAGCTTTAACCAATCGGCTTTTCCCGCTGCTTTAAGCTGCTCAGAGCAAGCAACAATTTCATGCAGAAAGAGTCCAAATTTCGATTGCTCTCCACTAGACGAGGCCCATTTTCCAGAGCCTTTATTCGATAACTTCATCCGAAAGCCAATTTGAGCTTCAATGCCTAGCTCTTTGGCGACATCTAAAACTAAATTTAATTCATAAAACTGTTCGATGATAATCAATGTTTTACGGCCAAGCTGCCTAGCCATTAATGCTAATGTAATATACTCGGCATCTTTATAACCATTGCAGAGCAAGAGTGATTCTGGATTGTTTTCTAAAGCCAATACAGCAATAAGCTCTGGCTTGCTGCCTACCTCCAGCCCCACCCCATACTCTTTGCCTGCCTGTTGAACAGTTTCGACAACATGGCGTTGTGGGTTAACTTTTATCGGAAAAGCGATGCGATGGTTGCTACGGTAGTTAAATTCTTCGATTGCACTTTTAAATGCCTGACTTAAGGTCAAAATACGGTTGCGAATGATTCCATTGAATCGAACAAGGATGGGCGCTTCAATCCCTTGAGCCACGAGCGACTGGATCAGCTCGAATAGATCTCCGCTTAAGTCTGTACGGTTAGGTTTAACTATGACATGGCCTTCAGCGTTAATATCAAAATAACCTTCGCCCCAATGTTTAATTCCATACAGCTCTTGATCGACCATGCTTATCACACCTAAGAAGAGAGTTCAATATTACAAAAATGGAAGATTCCCAAAATTGCCCGCTAAAAAAAAAATCAAAATCAGCATTCAATGCTGTTACTTATAGACGTAGTGATCAATTTTGGGAATAACTCTTCTTGCTTAATAAAGAAGAGTCTTAAGCGACCTCATAAGCATAGAATTTTTCATCTATGGAGATGAGAGGAAAAGTGTTAGGAAGATCGTCTTTACCGATCTCAACAAACCCATTTTTTTCGTAGAATCGATGAGCCGCTAAAAAGACAAGTGTCGTGCCTAGATAGATTTTTTGGATTCCATGCTGTTTAGACCAATCGAGCACCTGCTCTAAAAGCTGCCTAGAAATTCCTTTTTCTTTGCCTCTAAATTCTTTGCGGACAAAGAATCGTTTTAGCGCGGCTTCATTATTTCCTAGGTCTTTTAAAGCGATTGTTCCAACGACTTTATCTTGATGCAGAGCTACCCAAAAATTGCCTTTTCGCTTCTGGTAAACTGAAGGAATGACTTTTAAGTCGGGCTGCTGTTCTGGTGTAATCTCTAATTTATATTCTTTTTGCTGGATTGTCGAAATGATATCGATGACTTGCTGAGTGTAGTGATCTTGAAATTGAGTCAATAAAATACGTGGCTGCATAACTTATGCTCCTATTTTTTTGCCTGTTTTGGATCTTTTGCTCCTCTAAGCAGCAATGTGCTTATCAGATGCAGGGCAACATCGTAAGGAATTTCCTTGGCGATGAGTTCTCAAGCGGCGTAAACTGCACAACCTCCGATTATTAAAGCCGTTTGTTTAAGGAAATGTTTCAGCGTATGCTAAAACTGAAGATAAGCCTCTAAAATTAGGCTTTGAGGTTTTTTACGATGAATCAGGTTTTTTAGTCAAGCAATTATCTTTAAAGTTGCTTTTGCCGTTTGTGACGTAAGGCCTGGCCTGAAATTGTGTCGGCCCTTTGGGCCTAACAAAAGCTCAATTTACTGATTAGCGACGGCTTCTTTAGCTTAACACGCATGAGCATCTGTGTTATCTAAACCGACTCTGATCTGAGCTGGAGTAAAGTTGTAATTGTTGATCATCCAATTCGCCCAACCACTTACCCAATTTTGCTCGTCAGACAAAGAGTTGTAGTACGACATAATATAGAGTCGATCAACTGCACAATAGACTTTGCCTGTCGCAGGATCTGTTGTCTTCGCTGCATTTAAAGTATTTTGCACAATGCCTTGTCAAGCCAGAAAAAATAAATCCTAATAATTTAGTCAAAATCCCTTTTTCCGTTGACTTACTCCGTCTTTTCAAGCAATTGTTTTGGAATTGAAAGAGAAATAAATCGAAAGTCATCTAGAGCAATAATGGAAGAGTTTCTTATCTTTTTATTAGTCGGTTTTTTGGCGCAAGTTGTAGATGGGGCTTTAGGAATGGCTTATGGGTTGATTTCAACAACACTCTTGTTAAGCATCGGCTTTCCTCCTGCCCTTGCTAGTGCTGCCACACATACTGCAGAATGTATCACAACTGGCTTTTCTGCTTTAGCGCATCATCAATTTGGTAATGTCAATAAGCTTTTATTTCGTAGACTTCTGATTCCAGGGATGATTGGATCAATACTTGGAGTTATTGTCTTAATACAGCTAGAGCCTACCTTTATAAAGCCTTTTATCGCTCTCTACCTAATGGCACTTGGTATCCTGATTGTCACAAAAGTATTTCGCCAATTCCCCCCGCATGCAGTCACTCGCCATTTAACCCCTCTTGGTTTTTTTGGAGGGCTGATGGATGCCATTGGAGGCGGAGGCTGGGGGTCAATTGTCACCTCCACGCTCTTGGTACAAGGACATGATATACGAACCACAATTGGAAGCGTCAATGCATGCGAATTCTTTGTAACAGTGACA
>CAZZJE010000035.1:5785-12702 GCA_964654295.1 uncultured bacterium
CTTTTTGAGCGGAGTAGAGATCGGCTGGAAGATTGTGTTAGCCTTAGCTTTAGGCGGTGCCTTAGCAGCTCCTGTTGGAGCGTGGCTATGTCGATATATTCCCGTTAAATCCCTATTTTTTGCTGTCGGTTGCTTAATTATCTTCTTAAGCAGCCGCATGCTCTGGATGAGCTGGACTTCGTTCTAGCCTAACTTAAGTTTGAATTCACAACAGGGATTCTAGTTTTTCAATAGGCTAGACCGCATTGCCTGTTAGATCGGAACAATTTGCTGAATAGATTGTTTGGAATTGTTTAAGAGAAGTTAACAGCGCGACTTCTTGATCTGTAGGTTGGTTGCAACGCAAAAAATAGAACTCTTTAAGTTGGGGAGCAGCCTCAACTATCTTTTGAATAGCTCCTTCTTGAAACCGACAGTTTTTACAAAGAAGAAGAGATAAATGGGCTAGAGAAGCAAATTGGAATAATGCAGGTGAAATCTCCATATCTAATAAATAAAGAGTGGTAAGATTTGGGCTCGCTTCTAAAATTTTTTGAACCTTTTCTTTATTAAGGTTGTCTGTTGGTAAGTGCAGTTCTCTAATCTTAAGTTTCTCTAATGCTTCTAAAGCCTCTTTTTCTAATGCCGGATCCTCACTGTTAACTAATAAATTATTGACAAGATGTTGGCTAATGGCTCTATGAAATAGATCTGGAAGAGTAAATGGAATGACTTTTTGAACCAAGCTAACCGCTTTCCTAAGGTCCGGATTCCGTTGGCAGAAATGAGTGTAACTTTCATTAGAAGAATAACTGAATGAGTTAATGAAATCGCTAATCTTTTTAAAATACCTATCGAGTGATGCGCAAATTTGTTTAGGCTCTTCAGGAATTAGTTTAAACAATTGTAAGGCAGTTGTAATTTGATTAATTGATAACTGCTCAATTTCTTTGGCTAACCGCATATAATATCTGTTGAATGCTTCCTTGAGAGGTGAAGATAGGCAGCCATCATAGCAGAAAGTTGAAAGTTTCAGCACTATCTTCAATTCATCGATAGACCAACTCTCTAGTAGCTTCAGACACGGGTCAAGGATTCTTGATGGAAAAAGCAATGTATGATTAGCGACCAGCAAGGCTCTGAGAGAATCTTCAGGCTTAATCTCTTGATCTAACCATGCTTTTATAAATATTTTTAAATCTTCGCTATTAATGTTTAATAATTCATAGCTATTTGAAGTGACTGGCCTGCGAAAATTTTTTGCGTAAAATAATCGATCAAAGACTTCAGAGTCTTTGGCAAGCGCCCGTTTATAATATTTGGGAAATGCGACAAGTTGATCGGAGCACTGAATATGCATGACGCTCGTTTTAAAAAGGACGTTCTCTTTGTTTTTCAGCTCAGGATTCAAAGTCAAGCAAGTTTCACGAATAGCGATGATTTGAATTCCTTTTGAACAGTCTTTAGACAGTTTCCAACATTTTTTTAAAATTCCCTCTACACTCTCTTGAGAAAGAGATTCCTTTTTTTCTTTTAAATCCTCTAATAGGCGTTGGATTTTCTGGTCAATTGGAAGCTTGGGCCAAGAGTTCTTTTCTTCTAGGGAGAGATTGGGAAGCGGGGGAATCGAATTTTCCCATTTCGCATATTCTAAATAAAAATGATTAACTGACATTTAAGTTCAATTATTTAATAGGTTTAAAATCATTTTATAGAGGAGTAAGAGATGGGAGAGCCTAATTTTGGTAAAACAACTTCTTTGCCTTTAATCTTGCCCTTATAACCTCTGGATTCAGCCTTAGAAATTAGACGATTCAATTCGCCTACCAACTTCTTTTTAGTTTCAACTTGCGAATTAGCCAGAGTGTTAGTCAAAATTTTATGCATTTTGGAAATTCCAAATTGAAGTCCTTTCCGCTCAAGTTCTAATAGTTGCTCTTCATTAGCGGGATCACTATCTAGAATTTCTTTTATGACATTCGAATATTTAATTTTTAAATAACGGGGAGTATGTTCTTTGAACTGCCCTAAATCATACCCCTGATCTTGACGCTTTTCAGGAAAATAATAATCTGCCACATGATTCAAAGTTTCATAGACGTTTTGAAAGGAACAGAAGTAAGGTCGCCAAAAAGGAGGCAGGCCATGCTCTTCCAGTTTGAGATAAAGGGTTCCATCTGGCTGCATAGCAAAGAGAATAGTCCCCATATTAGCTGGTAAAGGACCTTCCTCTTTTTTAATGTCTAAACCATACTGTAAGCCATTAATAACCCCATATTTTTCCTGTGCTTTAGCCAAATTCTCTTGCATATGCGAAGATGTGCGGTCGTAAATACGTTCTCCACCAGCTTTAAATAAAAATTTTAGTAAAAGGAGACCGGGATCATCAATTCGGAAACAGCCCTGTGTATGAAGTTCATTGTAGTAAGCGGCTTTAGCCATAAACCACCACATCAAATCAACGACAGAAGAAATAGAGGCTGCCTGATTCAGCTGTTCATCAGTTAAGCCAGGATCCGCTAGCAATTTTTCTAAATGTTCGCCTCTGGTAATCTTATCAAACATCTCTTGTTCAGGTAAGCCAGGACAATGATCACGACAATATCGAGAGAGCTTGTTATCAATTTCAGATTTATCATCTGAATAATGGAATGGATTTGTTTTTAAAGTTAGAGAAGAAGTAATGATCATAATAAAATAATATAAAACGATTAATTGTGGTTTAAAAATATATCATTTTATTTGTTTTAAATAAACTTAAATTGATTTAATTTATTTGTGTGTTTTAATTATGCCAGCTATTCATCACATCTATTAGCGCCTGTGGAAAGACCTCTCTCCAACGTTCATATTCATGCCCACCTTTGAATTCCCTAAAAATTACAACATACCCTTTCTTCTGTAAGAGATCTCTCATTTGATAATTACTTGTAAGTATAGGGATTGCTCCATAATCGGGCCTGTTCTCTTCACTGCCTGCATCTAAATAGAAACGGATCGGAAGCTTAGGAGAGAGCTCAAGCTGCCGAGTAATCCATGAATCTTTCGGATCGTTAGCGGGCTTCCAATCAAATGCGCCTGATTGAGAGAGCACGTTGCCAAAGTGTTGGGGATAAATCATGGCTGCATAGACAGACGCTAATCCTCCATAACTAGATCCAGTTACAATCGTTTGCTTAGGATTGGTTGTGACGTGATAAAAGTGATGAGTCCAAGGAAGCAGCTCCTGAACTAAGAAATCGGCAAAAGGCTTATAACAAGGCAGTTCTACTCTGCGAGTTGTTCGGTCAATGCTGCTAACAAAAACAGCTACAAGAGGGGAGATCTTCTTTTCAGCAATAAGGCGATCAAGAATCTCAGGAGTTGGGATGAGCTCGCTAACATAAGCTTGACCATCAAAAACAATCAGTAAAGGATAGGGCTGATTTTGGGGTGAATAGCCCTCAGGAGTATAAACCCAGACATCCCTCTGGTTATTCAGTATGTGGCTTCGAAATTGTGTATGGGATAACTGACTGTCAGCATGTAATTGATCAATAAAGGTGCAGCAAAAGAGAAAAAGGCTTAAAAGGAGCTGTAAATGCATAGAAATTACCAAGTTTGGTGCCGTCAATGGATGTTGATAACAGATTGACGATTGAATAGAAACGGAAAGATCGTGTTGTAAAGATGAAGGATAATTTTTGGAGGAGAGATGAAAGATTTAATAGTTTCGGCGTTGATTCTTCTGTCCCTGTTTGTCATGCCCTTTATCTCTTCGGCTGAAGAGAGCCAGCAATCTTGCCTGCCGCAATATCGATTTGATGGAAAAAAACTCCTATTAACGAAGGAGCAGTGGAAAGAGCGCTTAACACCCGAGCAGTTTAAGGTGTTAAGAGAAGGGGATACCGAGCAGCCATTCCACAATGCGTATGATCAAAACAAAGAGAAGGGAATCTATGTTTGCGCTGGCTGCGCTCTCCCTCTCTATAGTTCGGCTGCCAAATATGACTCAGCAACTGGCTGGCCAAGCTTTTGGCAACCAATCTGCTCTCAAAATGTCACTTTGAAAGAGGAGACTCACTACCTCTTTCTAAAACGCATTGAAGTCTCCTGTAGTCGATGTGAAGGCCATCTGGGTCATGTCTTTGACGATGGTCCTCCACCTACAGGAAAGCGCTACTGCATGAACTCAGCAGCGCTCAAGTTTATTCCAAATTGAGGCACGCTGCCTCTTGCACGTTAAACTAAGAAAATTACTCTCAACCCCTTAGCTTAACGTGCACACCTAATCATCCATTACCCATAAGTCTTAAATTTGCCTTTAGAAAAATTTTTAAAGCTAGGAAATGAAACAAGTTTATTGTTTTTACCCATAGGCGGTTGTAGTTTAGAGGTTTTTATGTAAAAGACTTGTGGGTAATGGATGTGTAAACCAGCCCGAATTAGCGCCGCAAGGTAGCTAAAAGCTTTCGCCTTTAGGCGAGAGTTGTTTAATGTATGCAAGTAAAACATTAAGTTTACTGAGTTTTAGCGCGCTTCCAGTAGTCGTTTAAAAGAGTTTCAAAAGATTGGGCATGTAGATTATCTAAACCGTCGGCTTTGGCTAACTCGACAACTTTATCATACCTGTGTTGAAATTTACTGACGCTTTTTAAAAGGGTTTTGTAGGGATCTAAATCAAAAAAAATAGCTAAGCTAATGGCCGCTTGCATTAGATCACCAATCTCTTCTTGCAGATGCGTTCGATCTCCATTTTCCCATGCCTCTCTCACTTCGTCACATTCACTCCGTATCTGATTGAGTAGTTGGTCGACATGCTCCCAGTAAAAACCAAATTCACGTGCAGCTAACTCTTGATCCTCTACACGTTTTAATAAGCACTCGTTTTGAACGACAGGTTCCATGAATATTCCTCGTTTTAACCATGCTTTTAGTTGCATCGGCTGGATGGTCGTTTGCGTAGTCCCTCCAACTTTTTTAAATCAGAGCAGAAGGGTTCAGATTTTTTTAAATTATCAAAAGTCGTGGAGAGAATCTCCTTTACCCATTTCTCTAGATGCGGATTAAGTTGGTAGTAGACCCACTGCCCTTTGCGCTCATCTAGTACTAAACCAGATTGGCGCATAAGGGCTAGATGGCGGGAAATTTTTGGCTGCATCCCTCCAATAATATGATTAAGTTCGCAGACACATAGCTCCTTCTCTTTTTGAAGTAACAAAAGGCAGCGAAGCCGTGTATCATCTGAAAGCAGTGCGAATAAATCATGTGGAGAGAGCATTACTTTTCCTTCTTAACAGCTTTAATTTTTGCTGAAACAACATAATTCTCAGCGTCAGAACCAGGCACCCAATCCTTGATAAACATGCGGCTGTTGTCTTGAGGTTCTATGGCAATTTCAGAAAAGCCTGCTTCCAATAAAATCTTCTTCAGCTCATCAATTGTAATGGCTCCTGATATACAGTTACAATATAGCTCACTATTGTTGCTCATTTCAGGCGGTAATGGTTTATAAGCGACTATATCAGAAATAGCAATTCTCCCGCCCTCTTTTAACACGCGAAAAGCCTCTTTAAACACTTGGGCTTTATTTGTGGATAAATTGACAACGCAATTCGATATAATCGCATCGACAGTGTTGTTTGGAAGAGGCAAATGCTCTATTTCTCCTAATAGAAATTCCACATTTTGATAGCCATTTTTAGCTGCGTTGTTTCTGGCTTTGCTTAACATCTCAGGTGTCATATCGACTCCGTAGACTCTTCCAGAAGGACCCACTTTTTTAGCGGCTAAGAAGACGTCAAAGCCTCCACCAGCACCCAAATCTAAGACGGTTTCGCCTGGTTTAAGCGAAGCAATCGCTTGTGGATTTCCACACCCAAGTCCCATATTGCATCCTTCAGGAACGCTCTCCAACTCCTCTTTCGTATACCCTAACTCTTGTGAATAGTCATGATCTGGTTTAGCCGAAACACCACAACAGCTCCGTGCGTTTCCACAACACTTGTTCTGATTATTCGATTCGGCCACTTGCCCATAAGCCGATCTTACCTCACTTTTGATCACTTCATAATTTTTAGGAGCCTCGTTTCTCACTGCAATGTATTGCACATGTTCTACTTTTGCTGGTTCGTAATAATCCATATGACCTCATGTTTGAGTGTTTATATACGCATATACGAATATATCTATATAAAGATAGACTTTGCAAGAACATTTAAAAGAGAGGTTAGAATTTTTTGGTGTTTGACAACTTAACAATTTGACAATAAGAATTTTATAGAATTAAAAATTAGCGCGAAATTTTCAATTGCTGCTATAGTTTAGACGTTTTTATGCAACTTTGCATAAAATTGCTGAGATTATTGGTGGTGTAAGACCTAATTCTACAATCTTTTCAGGCTGTTAGGCCTCGAAGAGGCTGGTACAATTTCAGGCCAGGCCGTAAGGCCTGCTGTAGGGGCGGTTTGACAATGGAGCCCCAGCGGGGCGATACAGTCAAAATGATAGTAAAAAGTTCTTAAGCATTCGGTCGGTAGTAAAAAACTATATTGCACATAACTGTTTGTCTAAAGATGGTTTTTAAAATACGCAACACAGAGGCACAAAGTCTCAAAGACACGAAGAAATGCATTTTAAATGACACTGTTTAAACAATTTAATCGTTTATCTTCGTGTCTTTGAGACTTTGTGCCTGTGTTGAATCAATAAAAGCAACTTTTTGTTAGGTAACTGAACAATTACAAAATTTCTTAACATGGGCCAATCATGATCTAACATTTTAGTTCATGTAAGGTGCCATATAATGAAGCTTATGGGATTGAGTAGATTGTATCGCCCCGCAGGGGCTCTACCATTAAAAATGCCTCTATACCAGGCCTTACGGCCTGGCCTATAATTGTACCGGCCTCTTCGAGGCCTACTATGAACCTAGCTCTTTTCATTTTAAAGAATTTTCT
>CAZZJE010000036.1:0-12490 GCA_964654295.1 uncultured bacterium
TGTGCATTGGGCCTCATAAGACAACAATTTTGCAATTACCTCTTTAGCCTGCGCTTGTTTTTGCAGGTTTTAACCTGCAACTATAGTTTAGACGTTTTTATGCAACCTTGCTGAGGTTATTGGTGGTTTAAGACCTAATTCTACAATCTTTTCAGGTATTGTCGCGGGAGCGACAAAGCTCTGGGAAAGCGAACCTTAGCTCTTTAGGCCGCGGTACCCCACTTAACCCTCTATTTTATTGCAATTGAGCCTCCTGTTCCGTATTCTAATCTCTCATTTTATACGATTATAGGAGAGCAGACAGTAATGCAAGGAGGGAAGCCCATCCAACGCTGGATCGCGATATGGCTATTCATATGGGCCCACACAACTTTTATGCAGGCCGATGACTGCCCACCCTGTGTTGATAGCTATTCGCAGCTCATGCGCGATCTAGAAATTGTCAACTACTGGAACTGCTATAATAGAGACTACCTTCCTGTCACATACAACCATCTCCTACATGGCGGCTACATCAATATGCCTTCGGCTCGTATGGGAAAAGAGGGCGAGCTTGGGTTTGGCTATTCCGACGTTAAACCCTATCGTATCTGGAGCGGCCGTTGCCAGCTGACCGACCGCTTAGAGGTTTCTGGTAACTACCGCATCTTCACTGGTATTGATGACCCGATCTTAAGTCCCCATGGCTTTGGCGATCTCTCCGACAAGGGAGCCGACATCAAATTCGCTCTATTTCATCCCGAAGATAGCGACTACCGCTTGCCTGGCGTTGCCATCGGATTTGAAGACTTTATGGGAACGCGCTCTTTTCGCTCGCGCTATATCGTGTTGACAAAAGTTCTTCCAAATTATGACATGGAGATGAGCGTTGGATATGGCCAGCAGCGAATTAATGGCTGGTTTGGTGGAATTAGCTGGATGCCTTTTCGCCGGTGTGGCAACTCCTATTTAGAGGGATTAAGTTTAGTGGCTGAATTTGATGCCACGCACTATCGTTCTAAAGAGCATGAGCCGCATCCGGATGGCCGTTCGACTCGCTCTGCGGTTAACTTAGGAGCTAAATATCGCCTTTGGGACTACTTTGACTTTTCCCTCAGCTGGATCCGAGGAGAAGCTTGGGCCGGGTCGATTTCCGCCTTTTACAATTTTGGTGAGACGAAAGGCTTTGTTCCAAAGCTAGATGACGTGCTTCCTTATCAGGCGCCTAAAATTGTAGAGCCAATCGGCCCCTTACGTCCTGAACATGTCCTTGCTCAAGATCTCGCTGTTCGCTTCTGTGAGCAGGGACTAGATCTTTATGAAGCAGCTCTCTCTTATAACGCATGTGGAGAAAAGCTGCTGCGCTTACGGGTCTATAACACAAAATATCGGCTGGAACCAACCGTACGCTGCCGCCTCAACCATTTATTAGCTGGATTAATTCCTGGCGACATTGAACAGGTGATCGTTGTCATCGATTCCGACGGCTTTCCAATTCAAGAGTACCATTATAACATGGATTTTGTGCGCAGCTTTGGATGCCGGTCCATGGGGCCTTTTGAACTGCGGGTTTTAAGTCCCTTAAAAGATGTCACCCCCGTCGAAGAGTTCAGTGAGCAGTTAATCTACTATCGTCCCCGCAAGCTCTTTAACTGGTCCGTTTTGCCAAAAACACACACCTTATTCGGTAGCGCCACTGGAAAATTTAAATATGCCATTGGATTTAGTCTAGGAGCAGATGGCTACCTCTACAACGACATCTATTATAACGTCCGTTTTGGCTACACCCCTTTTTCTGATCTTAAGCATTGTACGGGAGTCGACCGCCTCAACCCTTCTCAATTAATTAACGTGCGTACAGATATCGTGCTCTACTACAAAAATAAGGGAGTGACCTTAGACGAAGCCTACCTGCAGCGCACATGGAATTTAGGCTGCGGATTATATGGACGAGTAGCACTGGGTTATTTTGAAGAAGAGTATGCCGGCTTAGCCAGCGAGGTACTCTATTATCCGATGAATAGCGACTGGGCGATTGGATTAGAGGGAGCAGTTTTTCGCAAGCGAGCCTATTCGGGTTTGGGCTTTACCGATGTCGTACGCAAGTATGATGGCTTCAAGTTAACCTTCCGAAAACATTTCATCGGATCGCAATACTTTTGTAATCTTTATTACGACTGGAAATGTGTCAATTTAGATCTACGCATCAAAGCAGGGAAATTTTTAGCAAATGATTGGGGATCTCGATTTGAAGTCTCACGCTACTTTCCAAGTGGCCTAAGGGTGACGCTCTGGTACACATGGACGAATGGAAAAGATGAGATCAATGGAGACACCTATCATGACAAAGGAATTGCTCTATCGATGCCACTAGATATCTTCTATACCTATAGCTCGCGCAATCGTTGGGAGTATGGCATGTCGGCCTGGCTGCGCGACGTTGGTGTTAGCGCAGCCACAGGCCAAGAGCTCTACTACCTGATCAATAATCAGCGGCAAGGAATGGACTAATGGGCTTGCAGTTGCTTTGCAATACGCCCAGCAGCATAGGTGAAGATAAAGTCTGCTCCAGCCCGCTTGATCGCAATCAAACTCTCCATTAAAACAGCGTCGGCATCCAGCCAGCCACGCTCCGCTGCAGCCATCACCATAGCATATTCTCCGCTGACATGGAAAGCCCCCACAGGTAGATGGGTCTGCTCTCTCACTTTTGCTACAATGTCGAGATAAGGAAGCGCCGGCTTAATCAAAAGCATATCAGCACCTTCTCGCTCGTCTAAAATGCATTCAAGCATCGCCTCTCTCCAGTTAGCTGGGTTAAGTTGATAACTCCTTTTATCCCCAAACTTAGGAGCTGAATCGAGAGCATCGCGATAGGGCCTATAGAAAGTAGAGGCATATTTGGCTGCATAAGCAAGTATTCCAACCTGTGAATAGCCATTACGATCAAGGGACTGACGAATATAGGCGACACGACCATCCATCATATCGCTTGGAGCCACTAAGTCTGCTCCTGCTTCGGCAGCAAGCAGCGATGATTCAGCTAGTGCCACAAGAGTCGCATCGTTTCTTATGTCACCTCGCTCATCGACTAATCCATCATGACCATGGTCGGTAAAAGGATCTAGGGCAATATCAACCATCACACAGACATCTGGAACAGCTTGTTTCAGCTCTCTCACTGCCTGGTAAAGCACACAATCGGGCCGCACAGCCCACGATCCTTGCGCATCTTTATGGTGCGGCGGAATCACAGGAAAGAGGTCGATTGCACGAATTCCAATACGATATAACGCTTTGACCTCCTCGATTAATAAATCAATCGACAGCCGATTAACCCCTGGCAAGCTCTCAACCGGTAGACACTGCTTTTCCCCTTCTAGCACAAAAAGCGGCATGACAAGGTCACTGGCATGTAAGCGCGTCTCTTGCAATAGATCTCTCAGAGCTGAACTTTTGCGATTGCGCCTAAGACGCTGAATCATCGTAATACGCGTATCGACTCCCGATAAAAGTTGACGGGGATCGACTAAATGAATCGACTCCTTTCCTTCAATCAACTGCTCTGCTATTCTTTTCATGAAAGTCTCCGTTTTTTTCTCCTGTTACCCTATAGGGAGAGAAGGATCTCGTCAAGAAGAACGAAATTTATTTGATTTTAAGTTTAAACTTACACTACAATCGCTCTTAAAATCAATTAACTTAAACTATCTATAACAGATTGTTATAAAATGACTGTAACCCAAGTCTCCTCAAATACTCAGTTTCCTTCTTTTTACCATCGCAAAAAGTCGGTTAAATTTTTAAAAAGTTTTGCCCCAATTTTAAAAAATTGTGCATATGAGCAGCAAAAAGTTGTCATTGAGAAGCTTTATTCTTTAGTGAATAACACTTTAGAGGATATCGAAAAAAACAAGTGGGGAAAATTTGATGCTCCAACAGGAGGCAACCGCTGCCAGCTGGCCGCTTGTATGATTACTCTGCTCGCACGCGACCCCTCTTTGTCAAATTTGATCGACACAGTTCGGAATAACATTAAGAGCGATGTGATGGAGAATTTCCCCAACAAAAAGCTGAAAGAGCAGGCTACACTTAAAAGCTTATGCGATGTTGTCCAAAACTTGTTTAAATCCAACAGCACCTCAGTAAAAGAAAAAAACCTTTCTAGCTCACCTGAAAAGACTTTTTCGAAATCCAAAGAGATGCGCTACAAGACAAATGAAATTTTTGATTCGGAAAGCTCAACTATTATTGATCAAAATGAGCGAAAAATTCCCCATCACCTGCTCTTTTTAATTTATAATTACATTCTTTCCCATGCTTCTATTATACTCAACAAGCCTGATGAAAAAGGTTTTTATTTTACAAGAAGGCAGATAAGAGCCGGAAATGTGTTTAATCTAACAACCACGTCGATTACAGCAGTCGAAGCAGAAGACCTAACGACTGAGGATGCAGCAAATGTAGTAGAGATCACTCGTAAGCTAACTCTGCATATGCAGATTTGGATTAATCGGGAAGCTGCTGAATTTATGCAATACCAGTGTAAAATTATCTCTTTTCCTGATCAGCCTCTTTTAGAAAAATTAACTGCTATTGGTCGTGATATCATCGGACATGATGGATCTAATGTGATTGTCAAACGCCACGAAACTCCCTTTTTTCTTGTCACTGAGATGGTGTTTGCAGCCCTGCATCATTATAAATGCCCGTTCCTCTTAAAAGTCCGTCCATTAAGCAAAGAAAAAGAATCTCTCTCTCATTTTGTTTATCAAAAGTTTTTCATATGTGAACAAGGAGATTATCTTTCAAAAGAGTTCGACCCCAATCTGAATGAGCCAGTTTTTATCATTGAAGCCTTCTCCCACCTCTCTACCAAAGAGCTAAAAGAAGGAGACAAAATCAATGAGTTAATTGCTAGATGTGGAGAGAGAGGCATTTTGGACTTTATCAAATTTTCAGCAGCCAAACATCCGCAATTTACAGTTGGCAAAGGCGAAACCTCATTGGATTTATCTGATTTGCTCAATCAATATCCAGGCTTGGAGAGTTTAAAAGAGAAATATGGCCATTTAGCTGAAGAAGCACTTCATAGGCGCATCTGCCGTGAGGCTGATTTTCAGCTCTGCTGCATCCAGCATATTTATTGCGATTTTATTGGAATAAAAAAAGTTCCAAATAAGGTTATCATTCATGCTTAGTTTAAATAAGCCACAATATTGGTGGCAGCTGTCGAGTGTACAAATTGGATCAGCTCTTTCGTTACCAGTCTTTCTTATGGGTGCAAAACTCGATGAAGCTTTAGGTGATCTCTCAGCTTGCATTGGAATTTGCCTAGGAAACGCCTTCCTTCTAGCGATTGCTTTGATTTCAGGCTTAGCTGGAGCATGGAAACGCAAATCCCTTGCACAATGTGCATCCGAAGTCTTTGGTAGCTCTTTAGATGTTATCTACTCCCTCTTTCTTGCCTGCATTGCAACCTGCTGGTTTGCCATCCAACTCAACATTATGGGTGAGCATTTTGCCCAAGAATTCCTCTCCTCCACCGACATGGAATGGCTATTTATGATTGCTAAAGTCGTTTTCGGATTAGCTGTTACTGGATTGCTTATGATAGGAGGGATAGCAAGCTTAAACAGGCTCTCTTACCTCGCTCTTGCCATCTGTTTCTCATTTATTTCGACGTTAATCTATTTGCTCTTATCTAACGACATCCCTGTGACACCCTATGCAGAAAAGAACTTTTCTCCTCTTACTTTTCAAGGTGTTTCACTGATCATTGGAATGGGTATTATGGGAGCCATTAATCTTCCCACTTACGCACGACAAGCCAATACAACTAATGACAGTATTATCACGTGCATTTTGCTCTTTGGCGTAGCCATTCCTTTTTTTGAGCTGCTCGGAGTGTTTTTTCACTCAAACTACAGCGACTTTTCTCTCAAAGAATTGACAGAGAGATTACTGCCACACTATGCTTCTCAACTGTGGCTCTACGCGCTAATCTGTAGCGCAGGTTTAGCCGCATGCGCAAAAAACATTTACAATGGCTTCGTCTCTATCTGTACTCTTCATCAGCATTTAAACCCCTATCGGGTTTTATTCAGCTTAGGCTTTCTTGGCACCCTCTTATCGCTTTTAAACCCGGCTATTTTAATCCAACCCTTTCTACAAAGTTTAAGCATTATCCTAACAAGCATGGGAGCGGCAATCGTTTTTGAACTTTTAGCCGTTCAATCCAACAGGATGTCAAAAAATTCCCAGGAGGTCAATTTACTAGTCTGGGGAGCTGGCATTCTTGTCGGGATTTTGAGTTTAAATAATTGGATTATCATTTCTGAGGTTCCAGCAATGGATGCTTTTATTGCGACAGGACTGCTAAAGATCGCCTACATTTTTATTCATCAATTCATGCACTTTCCGCAGGAGCAGGTAGACTAGCCCTATGTCTCTTCTTATCGGTGATTCGATCCCTTTCTTTCGAGCACGCAACCATTTAGGTCAATGGCTCTCTTCTACAGATCTGCATGGTACGATCTATATTCTCTATTTTTATCCTAAAGATGGCTCTCCAGAATGTACAGCCGAGGCGTGCAGCTTCAAAACTATTTGGCCTGATCTACAGAGTTTAGGAGTCAAAATTGTTGGAGTCAGCCCAGATGGAGAGCGGTCGCATGATCAATTCATCAAAGATTATGGGATTCCTTTTCCCCTGCTTTGCGATGAGAGTTTTGATATCTGTCTAAAGTTTGGTGTTCTGAAGCCAAAGAAAAAGAACGGTAAGCATCTTGTCACCCTTGAACGCACAACTCTTTTAGTTAACGAAGAGAGCTGCATCCAATGGCTTGAACGCCCTGTAACCATCGAAAGGCATGCAGAACGTTTATTGAGTGCCATAAAAGATTATGTCAACAGCTTAACTCCTCCTTAAAATTATCTATGACTGATGCAACGCTTCCTATCAGTGTTTCTATTTTAACTAAAAATAGTGCCAGCTTGCTTCCAAAAGTATTAACCGCTTTAAAAGGCTTCCAGGAAGTTGTCATCTATGACACAGGCTCAACAGATGCAACCTGCCAGTTAGCTGCTGATTATGCCAATGTTTCGATCCATTATGGCTATTTGGATGGCTTTGGGCCCACGCATAACCGTGCATCTAACCTAGCTACTTGTGACTGGATTCTTTCGGTAGATAGTGATGAAATTGTGACAGAAGAGCTTTTTCAAGAGCTTCTTCATATTCAGTTAGATCCGGATACTGTCTACTCATTTCCTCGCCATAACTACTATCGAGGCAAATGGATTCGCTGGTGCGGCTGGTATCCTGACCGTCAAGCACGCCTTTACCACCGAAAAAAGACCCATTTTGACAATGCGCTTGTCCATGAAGCGATCATAACTCATGGGATGAAACAGGTGGCCTTAAGAGGAGCGCTTCAGCACTACTCTTACGAAAAAACGGCTGACTTTTTAGCTAAAATGCAGAGTTATTCACAGCTATTTGCAGAGCAGCATGCAGGAAAACGCCGCTCCTCTCCATCCAAAGCTTGCTTGCATGGCTGCTTTGCATTTTTAAAGAGTTATATCTTAAAGCGCGGGTTTTTGGGTGGATCTCAAGGCTTTGAGATCTCTGTCTATAATGCGAACACTGCTTTTTATAAATATTTGAAATTATATGAAGCTAATCTGAAAAAGAAAACTTAAGCTGCTTCAGTTGTTCAGCGATTTTGCGGTGGCCTGCTGAAAAAGGCAGATTTTTCAGACCTTTTAAGGAAATCCATTGCAGATTTCTCGGAGCAGATATCGGGTCTATAAAAGCAACACAGGGCCATAATTTCACGCGGTAGCGAGTGAAGGATTGCTCAATGGCTTGGAGGAGCTGCAGCTGCTCAGCCCTGATTTTCCATTCGCGTTCCATATGTAGTATTAACTCTCGCTCTGAGGGAGCGCTGGAAGAGCCTTCAAAAAAGGGAAACTCGTAGAGATCAGCCATCAGCTCTCCAGGCTGCACGTGACGCAGTAGAACTTGCCCTTGATTGGAAATCAGACAAAAAACCATGCGGTAGAGCCGCTCTACAGCTACCTTGCTACTTTTAATAGGCAGTTCCTGCACACGGCCTTGACGATAGGCTAAACATTGATTTCTTAATGGACAACGCAGGCATTCTGGCTTTTGCTTACGACAAATTGTTGCTCCTAGCTCTATCAAAGCTTCGTTGATAACCCACGGCTCTTGATCTGGCAAAAGTTCTTGAAGCTGCTGACGCCATTGCATTACTGTTTTAGGCTTTGAAATATCGGCTTCACTTGCCAATAGCCGGCTTAAAACCCGCAAAACATTGCCATCTACAGCAGATAACTTCTGTTGAAATGCAAAGCTACAGATCGCTCCTACTGTGTAAGCTCCAAGGCCCTTAATCGACATTAGCAGCTTGGGATCTTTTGGAAGAGAGCCTTGATACTCTTTGACAACTTGCTTAGCGCCTTCATGCAGGTAACGCGCTCTTGAATAGTAGCCTAATCCTTCCCAAGCTTTAATCACTTCTTCCTTAGAAGCTTGAGCTAAACTTTCAATGGTGGGAAAACGGCGCATCCACTCTTCAAAGTAGGGAATCACGACAGCCACCTGCGTCTGCTGAAGCATCACTTCCGATACCCAGACGCGATAAGCCGTTCGCTCTTGCCGCCAAGGCAAATCGCGTGCATGCTCTTTAAACCAGGATTTTAAGGAATTCCAGTCGATCATACAGGTTTATGAATAACTCCTGTGCTTTTTGGAGTGCGGCGACTTGTCGCCGCTTTTTGCTCATCTCGACTTGTCGAGATGTTTGGATACCAGAAAAGATTTAAATAAAAAGTAGTCTCAAACGCTTATTTTTTCAGAAATCGTTAAAAAGATCACTATTAAAGCAGATCTAATCGTTCTCTTCTAGTAACAATTACACAAACTTCTGAATCAAGGGCTCAAGCTCACGAAGCATCATCAGAGCTCTCTGGTCCCATGTGTGATTTTTCATCACCATTTCACGACCATGGTGAGCAATTTGTTGCCGCCGTTTATCATCATCTAACAGCGCATTGATCTTGGTATTTAATCCTAACTCATGGCCTACGCGATAAAATAAGAGATCCTGCTCGTCTTTGAAATGCTCGCGCATATAAATGTTATCTTCTGTCACCACGACAGCTCCACAAGCCATTCCAGCTAAGGTGCGCTCATGTGTTCCATTTTTTATCCAAGAGCAGCTGTTTAAAACGATTTTACTTCTTTTCATCAGGTCTAGCGCTTCTAAATAATCGACAGCCTCATGAATATGTACATTTGGCTGGCTGCCTAACGCCTGTTTCCAACCTAAATTTTCATCTGCTGAACCATAGATATCTACACGGGCATCTTTAATCGCACGAACGAGCTCGACGCGATCTCTTCCTCGAATAAAGGTCTCAATTTCGTCTAAAATGGCAACGAGGTTTAGTTTTCGTGGGTCGATATCTGCCCCATTTTCCATCTCTTTATCCAATGCATTCACAAAGAGTTGAACGTAGGAGACATCTCTCTCTTGCAGTGTTTGTCGAGCAGCTTCATTCATCGCTCGATGAACAGGCGCCGGAAAGCGGGTCTGCCAGCTCTGGGCTAACGCCTCGTAGTCAATATAGGAAGAGAGCATGAGAACTTCATGATCGCGAGAATTATCATCGCCCGGCTCTAAGTCTGCCTCCACCCCATGAGGCAAAAAGAAAACTCGAGAGAAATTAAGTCCTCTAAAAAAATCACAGCCAAAGCGATCGACACAGCTAAGAATAGAAAATTGGCTGCGGATAAGTGGGAAAAAATGATTGGGAGAATCGACGAGTCCGCATACGTGAGGAATACGAATTAAATCGGAAAAAAAGCGCCCCTCTTCATCTGGAAGCAATCCATTGAACGAAAAAGTGCAGTCGGGTGGATCGGCAAATAGTTTTTCCAAAAAAGGCTTGGGATTTGTTCGTTCAGCTTCTAAAAGACGGCAGTTGACGCCAGCTCGCTGTAATCCCTCAAAAAACTTTTTAGTCATATGATGTAAAACGCCATAACGACTATATGGGGGCATAAATAGGTCGATTCGCTTGATCATCAGCTGCAAACTCCATTCTTAGCGCATTGAGATCCAGTTCCTCTTACGGGCACTTAATTTCAAAGATTTCATATGGCGATTCGTTTCGCTCTGCTCTTGCTGTCTCTTTTTCACCTGCTCTTTCTCTGGATCTTTACCTAACAGCTTTTCCCATTTCATTCTCTCTTCTGTTAAAGCTTTTAAAAATCCAGGAGACTTCTTTTCTAAAGAGGCTAGATATTCAGCTCTCTTGTCCGGAGTAATTCCCATTTTATTAAAGAGCGTTTCTAACTGCTCTTGAATTTTAGAATGCATCTCCTTCGCTTTATCCAATCTTTGGCGCAACTCACTTTCGGAAGGAGTAGAGCCCTTATTTGTCTTTAACAAGCTTCCTTTTAAAGCCTTTTTTTCTCTTCGACTTTGCTGGGACGCTTTGGATTTGCGCTCGTTCTGACTATTTTGGTCCATGGCTTCGACCTCTAATGTTGTCTCTTTTATTATAACATACAATTTTTAATCATATGCAATGAGATCAACAAAAAATTAATTAGAAATCATTATTAATATCCACGTCCCATCTTAGGTGGCAACAAGGGTGCATTATCTGGAATATAGCGCTCTTTAGCAGCACTTTGCATTTTTGTTCCGCGTATCTCTCCTTCGGCTAGCTTATAAGGGGCTTCGTGAGCATCTTCAAGTTCGATTAAGCGTTTTGCTAGGCTGTAGCGCTCAATACGACATCCCCACTTATCCAGACGCCAATTTTTAAAACCAAACGCCGAGTAGTGAACAATCCCATCATTTAGATTAATTGCTCCAACGAAGGTTGGATCAACATATACTCCATAAAACGATTCAAAATTGACATAGAGATCGACATTACTGATATCGAAAGGAAATCCCCAATGGTTAGCCAAAAGGGAGGGATAGGAATTCACTTCGTCTAGCATTCCTTCTACAATGTCGACAACCCAGCGCCTAGCCTGCTTTACCTCGAGAATCTGCTGTGAACTTAAAACGATTTTTAGCTTATCTACCTGAAGGTCATAACAGATAAAGATAAATTCAGGACGTAGACCATATTTTTTTTCTAACCCTAAGAAATAGGGGAAAAGGGCATCTGTGAAGGCTTCATTGTCAATTTTATAAGTAAAGTCATGTTCGACTGGTAAAGGTTCTTTACGCGTACAAGCTAAGGAAAAAAAGACTAAAGGGAATAGAATGAGTAGTCGTAGCATAAGGCTCCTTAACTTAGCGAGTAGATCTTGATGTTAAAATCGGTTTTCTTTTTTTTCGCAATCAGAAATCGCTAATGGTTGTAAATGATAGTCATAAAACCAGTCAACAAAACGCTTGATTCCCTCTTTTAACGAAACTTTAGGGTAAAATTGAAGATGTTTTTGGCTATGAGTCAAATCAGCCCATGTTTTTTGCAGTTCTCCCGGCTGCATCGGCAAAAACTCCAGAATCGCTTTACGACCTAGGTAAAGCTCCAAATATTCAATAAGGCTTTTTACCGACTCAGGATGATGGTTACCTAGGTTAAAAATTTCTAGTTGGGCCTCTAAATCAATCGCAGCAAGGGTCCCCTTGATAATATCTTCGATGTAAGTAAAGTCTCTCCACATCTCTCCTTGATTGTATAAGGCAATCGGACATTGCTTAACAATCGATTGGGCAAAGTGGTAGTAGGCCATGTCAGGTCTTCCCCAGGGCCCGTAGACAGTAAAAAACCTAAGCCCTGTCGAACGTATTCCAAACAACCCTGCGTAGCTGCGCGCTAACAGCTCATTTGTTCGCTTTGTCACCCCATAGAGACTAGTCTGAGTGTCTGCACGATCATTTTCTTTAAAGGGAATCTCAGAATTTGGTCCATAAACAGAGGAGGAGGAGGCATAGGCTAAATAGAGATGCGGATAGCGGCGGCAGAGTTCTAAAATCGAGACAAATCCATCTACATTTGTAGAGAGATAGGTGTAGGGCTCTATTAAAGAATAACGAACGCCGGCTTGGGCAGCTAAATGAAGAATATGAGTGATCTTATGCTCTTCAACAAGACGATTCAGCAGATCAGCCTCTTTGATGTCTCCCGGAACAATCGTAACACCAGCCTCTTGTAAGCGCCGCTTGCGCTCATGTTTAAGTTCGGGAGAATAATAGGAGTTAAAGTTATCAAGCCCAATGACATAATCTCCTCGACGTTTTAGAGCAAGGGCAGCCCAATGCCCAATAAATCCCGCTGCACCGGTTACCAAAAGTCGTTTTGCCGCCATTTAAGGCTCCTTTTAGAGAATTAAATGCCCTTATTTTAACGTTAATTGGGATAATAAAGATATTCTTATCTTGAGTCGCACTAGCTACGTTTTTGGAGTGCGGTGACTTGTCACCGCTTTTTGCTCATCTCGACTTGTCGAGAT
>CAZZJE010000037.1:0-5714 GCA_964654295.1 uncultured bacterium
TTTGATTTATTTATTTTATTCGGGCACGGGCACGGGCACGCACACGGGCACGAGGTGGGAAGCAATTTTGATTTATTTATTTTATTCGGGCACGGGCACGGGCACGAGGTAGCAATGGGCACGAGGTGGAAATGGGTACGAGGTGGGAGTGGACAGCAAACATCTTATTATAAACACTCTGAAAACAACTTTACATTTCTTTTCACATCCGCGTTGACAGAATATCCAGGAGTCCCTTATAAATTTGGCTTCGTCCAACGAAACGTTGGTGGCATGGCCAAGTGGTAAGGCAGAAGCCTGCAAAGCTTCGATTCCCCAGTTCGAATCTGGGTGCCACCTTTTTTTCTTACCCGCATCTCTAGACCCAAGTGTTATATCTAATATCGACTCCGATTGGCAACCTAGAAGACATCAGCTTTCGAGCTGTTCGGCTACTCAAAGAGTGCCAGCTTATCTTGTGTGAAGATACAAGGCATAGCCAGATTCTCTTAAAACATTATGAGATTTCGACACCGCTACTCAGCTTGCATCGATTTAACGAAGCGAAGCGCGAAAAAGAGATTTTAGAGCGTCTACATCGCGGTGAAGAGATCGCTTTAATCAGCGATGCTGGGACTCCAGGATTATGTGATCCAGGCGAGCGCTTAATTTTTCAATGTATCTCTGAGCAGATTCCAGTGACAGCTATTCCAGGTGCCTCTGCACCCTTGACAGCTCTTTTGCTATCGGGATTTAAATCTCTGGTTCCCTTTCAATTCGTCGGCTTTGTTCCACGTCCGGAGAAAGAGAGGGAGCGCGCGATCAATCTTTGGCTGCGTTATAATGGCAACAGCATCGCCTTTGAATCCCCTCAACGCCTATCAGACACACTCCAAGAGATCGCCCGTCAGCAGCCTCAAAGACCGATCGCTATTGCCCGCGAACTCACTAAGCTTCACGAGGAGACGTTAAGAGGCAGCGCTTTAGAACTAGCTAAAAGATTTAGCGAACAAGCGATACGAGGAGAGTGTGTTTTATTGATCTCTCCAACAGAAGAGAGGTCGCAGCAGGAGTGGGAGCATCTCTCTCCTCAGGAGCATGTGCGCTTTTTAGAAGAGAACTATCAAATGGAGCATAAAGAGGCAATTCGGCTAGCTGCTTCGCAGCGAGGCATCCCCAAAAGGGCTCTTTACAATTCGCTTCACCAAGACCAATCAACCGATATTTGAGTTGCAAAATATCCGCATGAAAATGTTAACTTGTTTTTTAATTTTTTTTGACACTTGAAACGAGGTATTGTTTATGAAAAAATGGTGTTCTAGGCTCTTGCTGTCTCTAGCAGCAAGCACGCTTAGTCTCTTATGTCCGGCCGAAGTGGAAGGGATTGTAGCCAGTGTTAAGTCTACTGGTATGGCCGCAACAGCCATTGCTTACCCTCAAGACTCTTTAGTAGCAGCCTATAACCCAGCTGGTATCATTGACGTTGGTGACCGGATAGATCTAGAATGCACGTGGTCTCAAGACCGTGGCTATGCCCGCATTAAAGATAATATTATTCCGGGTGTTAACGGTAAATTTGATGCTTATCGCACAAAAGATTTTTACTCTCCTGCTTTTGGCTTTACCAAACAATTGGGCTGTAATCAGGCGATTGGTTTAGTAGTTTATAATCGTAATTTCTCCAAAACAACCTATTCGACTAATTTTCCTCTCTTTGGAACAAGCGATTTGGGCCTAGAATATCTTCATGAAACGATCTCTCCAACTTACGCCATCTATTTAGGTGGAGGTCATTCGATTGGTATTTCAGGCGACATCATGATCCAGCGCATGAAGCTAAATGGATTAGAAAATATTGCAGCCTCACCATTTAACCTCTCTTCCGATCCAGAGAATCTCACAAACCGTGGCTATAGTTACGCACATGGATTCACTGTCACACTAGGTTGGAAATGGCAAATTAACGAAGATTTAGCCATTGGATTAACTTTCCGTCCTCGCACACACATGTCCCATTTCCACAAATATAAAGGCTTCTTAGCTCAGCGTGGCCGCCTTGATATTCCACAGAAGATTGGCGCTGGTATCTGCTGGAGACCGCTCTGCTGCTGGACACTCTGCTTTGATGTGGAGCATATCGCTTGGAACAATGTGCGTAGTTTGCGTAACCCCTTGCTTCCAAACCTCTTTGAAAGCCAATTAGGCCGTAGAGATGGGGCTGGATTTGGCTTCCGTAACCACACCTATTTCCGCTTTGGAACAGACTATCAAGTCACAGACAATTTGACTGTACGTGCTGGTTTCCGTTATGCCCGCACGCCAATTCGTTCAAACCAGACAGCTGTTAACACCTTAACAGATGATGTGACAGAGGCCTTTTTGACCTTCGGTGCGACCTATGCGTTTGAATGGTGCAACC
The DNA here is from genome assembly GCA_964654295.1 of uncultured bacterium. Lineage (GTDB taxonomy): Bacteria > Chlamydiota > Chlamydiia > Chlamydiales > JABDDJ01 > CAZZJE01. Next base: position 2,399 of record CAZZJE010000037.1, read on the forward strand.
TTTGCCATGAAATCTCAGCCTTCTATGCGCATGGATTCAGCAAAACAGTTAAAGGCCACCACTCCATTCCTCCAGGACTTCCACCTCCATATGGATTTGGATTTGGCGGTGGCGACGTAGATCTGCATCAAGAGAAAGATGCAGCTGGCCTTGCCTGGGGAATCAATTTCTAGATCCCCTCCTTTTCTGGGCAGTCTACTCTAAGACTGCCCTTTCGCTTAGCACTCCAATACTACATCTGCTAATTTTAATAAAATTCCCTTGCAGATTTCATGAGCAATTGCGTATGATCGCTATTCCTAATTGAAACTTAGAGCTCGTTGATTAACCAGGAGAACTCATTATGTCTACAACACCAAAACAGCTCATTTTTGAAGAAGAGGCACGTAAACGCCTTCTTTCTGGAATCCAACAGGTTGCCGATGTCGTCGCCTTCACCTTGGGTGCTAAAGGTCGCAACGTGGGTTTAGAAAAAAGCTGGGGTGCTCCTACAATCACAAACGATGGAGGCAGCATCGTCAAAGAGATATCTCTTAAAGACCCCTACGAAAACATGGGTGTCTCAATGGCTAAAGAGGTCGCTCAGAAAATCAAAGAAAAAAGTGGCGATGGTACAACAACAGGCACCTTACTTCTGCGTGCTTTAGTCGCACAAGCACTCAAGTTTATCTCTTCAGGCGCTAGCCCAATCGGCCTAAAACGCGGTGTTGAAAAAGCCGTAGAAGCCATTGTTAAAGCGATCGAAAAGTCTGCCATTCCTGTAAAAGATATTCAAGATGCGCGCAATATTGCAACCGTCTCTGCTTCTGGCAACCAAGAAGTTGGCGATCTCATTGCTCAAGCACTTGAGCGCGTCGGTCGCGATGGTGTGATTACGATCGAAGAGTCGAAAACAACTGCTACGTCGATTGAAGTTGTTGAAGGGATGGAATTTGACCGTGGCTACTTAAGCCCATACTTCTGCACAAACATGGATAAGATGAGTGTTGAGATGCAGAATCCTGCCATTTTACTCATCGACAAAAAGATTAATAGCATCCATGAGCTTCTCCCTATTCTACAAGCCATCGCCTCTTCAGCTCGTGAGCTGCTGATCGTGGCTGAAGACATTGAGGGTGATGCCCTCTCAACATTAGTCGTCAACAAGCTACGTGGCACGCTACGCGTGGCAGCTGTTAAAGCGCCGGGATTTGGAGATCGCCGCAAAGCATTGTTAGAAGATCTGGCGATATTAACAGGTGCTCGTTTGATCAGCGAAGAGACCGGTTTAACATTGAAAGATGCGACGCTTGAGTTTTTAGGTTCTGCAGAAAGAATTACCGTCTCAAAAGATCGCACGCTGATTGTCAATGGGCATGGCAAACCAGAAGCCATTAAAGCGCGCGTAAAGGTTATTGAAGGAGAGCTTGAGCGCACAAACAGCTCATACGACCGTGAAAAACTGCAAGAGCGCAAAGCCAAGCTCAGCGGTGGTGTGGCTGTTATTCGCGTCGGCGGTGCAACAGAGCCGGAAGTGAAGCAGAAGAAGCAGATTTTCGAAGATAGCTTGAACTCCACAAAAGCAGCTCAAGAGGGCGGCATTGTTCCAGGTGGTGGTGTTGCGCTATTACGTGCAAGTAAGGCAGCTGAAAGCCTAAAGCTTGAAGGTGATGAAGCTTTAGGAGCGCAGATTGTCATTCAAGCCTGCCAAACGCCGATTCGTCAAATAGCTTCCAACGCAGGCTTTGATGGCTCAGTGATTTTAAGCGAAGTTTTGAAAGCACCGGAAAATTATGGCTTTAACGTTTTAACTGAAAAGGTCGAAGACCTGGTTAAATCGGGCGTCATCGATCCTGCTAAAGTTGTCATCAACAGCTTGATCCATGCCGCTTCCGTTGCTGGAATCGTCATGATTTCGGAAGTATTGATTGCAGATGCCGAAGAAGAGGAAGAGAAGTAAAATTTTCTGATACTTTTCTAGATAAAGGGCGCAAGCAATCTTGCGCCCTTTTTATTTAAAAAAAGTTAGGTTTTATCTGAATGATCGACAGCTTTTGTTCCAGTGCAGCAACTCGAGCGATCCTCTTTTCTGCAAGGATAGGGATCGGCTGAGCAGCGATCTAAACTGTAAGGGCCTGTGCCGAAGTAGGCGACAAAGAGGGCCCCTCCCATCAGAGCAATATTTTTCATAAACATAATCATCTGGATTGTAGAAGCGACAGGGTCAGCTAATCCCCAGAAGCGATGCATCATAAAGGTGACGGGAATTAAAAAGAGAACGAGCAGCCAAGCTCCACAGCGGGCCTTATATCCCAACAGGATACTTAACCCACCGACTAAAGACATAATTCCCGATAGAGGGACGAGGATCGAAGCCATCGGCACGCCCTGACTTGCCGCCTGGTTGATTGATTCCTGAGAAAAATGGCCGAAGGAGGCCATAATAAAAATTGATGAGAAGAGAATCCGAGCGACTAGAGGCACCCATTCCATAGCTTGTTCCTTTAAGTTTGTTGCTGTTTATAAAGATAAAGCCATCTCTCATTCTAAATTTATGGTCAACATTTTAATGATTTTAGCTAGAATAGTGGCGATCAATAAGCACAAGGAACCGTTAATGACACGAAGTGTTGAGATTGCTTTTTGGAATACCAGAAAAAACCTAAATAATAATGGGGCTTTCAACGCTTCGACAAGTCGAAGCGAGCAAAAAAGCGGCGACAAGTCGCCGCACTCCAAAAAGCAATCTCAAATGCTTCGCGTCGCTTAAGACTTCATGATGAATTCCCCTCTCCTTTACGTTGGAACCCTTTTTCTGATTTTTTGCTGGTGGTTTTCCGCATTTAAACAGCCAGCTACCGTGATTACTACATCGATATCTAAGCAGGTAGAGCATGCCCCCGCACAGCTTCAGCTACCTCCTTTAGATCGCGAGACGCTTCTAAAAGCCCTCAATGGTGATGTTGCTCTTATGCAACAGCTAATTTTCCAATGGCAACTCGAAGCTGAGTTAGCTAAGCATCATGGATTCCAAAGAGTAGCTTCTTTATCTTCCGAGGATTTTTGGCGTAGCCAACTATTAGCAAATCATTTAATTCCTAAGCGACAGCCTATTGAAGGCACAATTTTACCTCAGACGGAGTTTTCTGCAGCTGTGCTTTTAGCTCTATTAGCCCCCGAAGAGATCACTGCAATTCCCAATACGCTTCGCTATCACGCACAGCTTTTCAATAAAGAAGCCATCGATGCGATTCCTCTAGATATAGACCGTTATAGAGCTGAAGAGCTTTTTTTAAAGAAACCTCTCTTAGCCTTTGTTGCGCACTACACAGAGCCG
>CAZZJE010000037.1:5724-12486 GCA_964654295.1 uncultured bacterium
TGCGTAACCAGAAGATTCCGCTTGTCAGTATCACCCAAGTAAATGACTTAGAAACAATTTGTCAATCGATCCAGCAGGTCGGTGAAGCTGTCAATTGTGCTGAAAAAGCGGAACTACTCTCCCTCTTTTTGCAAGCAGCAATCTATGCCATCGACACACACTTTTCCATTTGGCTTCAAACGCATACTCCACCAGAACGACTCCTTTATCTTTCCTACTATCGCCATTTCACCACACCCTCTCAAAAGCCGTTAGTTGGACAGCTGCTTAAACGCAGTGGACTTGCTCTTTCTCCGCTTCAACAGCGCGCTTTAGCTCATCACGATTGGACCCTTCCGGTGACACAAGAGGACATTGTCGCGGACAACCCCGACCTGCTCATACTCTCTTCTTTTGGCACCAACCATGCACTCGAACAAATGCAGAGCTCACCAGCTTTTGCCACTTTAGCTGCACGTCAGCTCAACCGCATTGTCACGGTAGAAGATGCCGTCCAACAGATGTTATCGCAACACTTAGTCCTAGCCTATTTAGATATCTTCCAAGCCGTGACAGGTGCTTCCCATGCACAATAATAGTTGGCTCACCATCTGCTTAGTTACCTTATTAGCTCTAGCTGCCGTTGGAACCCTCATTTCGGGAGCAATTCCTTGGGAAATTGTATGGCAAGAGGCTCTGGGAAGAGTTTGGGGCGAACATACCCGTTGGAATCCCCTATTAGATGAACGCTTGCCAAGATTGCTTGTTTTATTGACCTCGGGAGCCTCTTTAGCTGTCTCGGGAGCCGTCATGCAGGCTCTTTTCCGCAATCCACTGGCTGCTCCAAGCGTCTTAGGCATTCATGCCGGAGGCAGCCTATTAGTTGTTTTTGTTTTTCTACTTGGTCTACACTATAGCTGCCCCTATCTGATTGCCGTAGCAGCCTTTGTGGGCTGTTTGGCGACGCTAAGTTTGGTCTATCTTTTAGCTCGCAAGCAAGAGCCGCAGCTCATTTCGCGGCTGATCCTCACAGGCATCGCCTTAGCAACTCTTTTGCTAGCCATTCAAGGAGCGGTTACCTATGCATTCAGACATCATTGGCATTTTATTCAACTGGTGACGGAGTGGGAATCGGGAAGCTCGGCAGACCGCAGCTGGAGCCATGTACATATGCAGTTACCTCTCGCTCTCATCGGGCTAGGAATCTGCTGGCACTATCGTCGAGAGATTGATCTCATGACACTGGGAGAAGAAGAGGCGCTTAATCTAGGAGTTGAAGTTGGAACGGTGCGCTGGAGGCTTTTCTTTGGAATCGCGCTGCTGACCGCGGGATCATTGGCAGCATTGGGAAATATTGCCTTTTTTGGGTTGCTCCTGCCGCATCTTTTGCGCAGCCTGGCCGGTCCTTCCCATCGCGCTCTAGTCCCATTGTGCATCTTAGGAGGGGCTGCCACCTTAGCTGCCATCGACCTTCTCTTACGTCTACTCGGCTGGCATACACTTTCTATTGGAACCTTGTCTGCTTTGATTGGAGGTCTATTCTTTTTAATGTTACTCTTTCGTTTACGCCCCGCATTTGCTCAGGAAGCTTAGACCATGTTAGAAATCGACTCACTCTCCTATTCACAAAATAGACACACTCTTCTGAAAGATATTTCGGCACGGTTATCTCCTGGCAAAATTTATGGGTTAATTGGACCTAATGGATCGGGGAAAACAACTTTTCTTAAGAATATTGCGGGAATTTGGAAACCTACTCAGGGAAGAGTCCTCTGGCATGGGCGTCCGCTACATCATGGAACCCGGAAAGAGATTAGCCGATGGGTGACATTTGTTCCCCATACGACTATTTCAGCTTTTGACTTTACGGTAGAAGAGATCATCTTGATGGGAGACTATGTCGAAGAGCATTCCGTGACGTCTGATAAAAAAAAGAACTTAGAGCGAATTCTAGGGGAAGTCGATATTGCTGATCTTATTGACCGGCCAATGACTTATTTGTCGCAAGGAGAGCGGCAGAGAGTCTTATTGGCTAGAGCTCTTTATACTCAAGCTCCTCTGCTTCTACTCGATGAGCCCTTTGCCTCTTTGGATTTACGGCATCGTTTACGAATTGCTTCTCTGTTAAAGCAACTGGCTGAAACTGGACATTTGATTATTTTAGCCCTGCATGATTTCACGCTTGCTCGCGAGCTGTGCGATGAGGTGATTTTATTGCATAAGGGGCGTTGCGTAGGGAGCGGTCCTTTCGAAGAGATACTCTCTCTAGAGAAATTTGAAGAAATCTTCGGAGTGATTCCTTTATCTCAGCATCAAACCAATTTTACACTCTCTTCTAAACGTGTTGTCGAAATGAAGTAGAAGATCAAAGAGCACACAGAATAATTTTTTTATCTTAATCCGTAACCGTTCATTTTTAATAAACATCTGACTAAGACTACTAAGCTTAGCTATAAACCGCTTATCGTTATATCATTAACATCCTTTTAATCGTTAATTCTTGTTTAACGGCGAGACATTCGCACAATTTATAAATAAAAAAATAGAACGATATAACGATGACAACGATAAACTTATTTTTATTATTAAGCTTTGATTACAATTCGATGTAATAGATTTTTGTTACAGACTGAACTTATCTTCGTGTCTTTGAGACTTTGTGCCTTTGTGTTGCGTATTCTAAAACTATTTTTAGATGAACAGTTATGTGCAATATAGTTTTTACTATCGACTGAACGCTTACCATTAAATTTGGCATAAATTAAGCTACATCAAAAAGCATCTCGACAACTTACCTTTAAATAAAATTAATTATTTTAACTAACAATTAAAAACTATAATAAAAAGTGTAACTAATAACCGGGAGTAGTTATGACAAGCCCAACTAATAATACAGGCGGCGCAGGTCGTGTGCATCATTTGGACCCTCTAGCAAAGACACAAATTCAAAAAAAACCTGAAAAGAAACTAGAAAAAGACGCTGAAAAAGTCGATAACGCTCGACAAAGCATTCATGAAGGCGAAGGCGAAAAGAAATCGGAAATTACAGGGGAAACCTCTACCGCTCAGTTTCCACCTAGTCAAACAGAACAACCAGAAGTTGATCGTTTAAAAGAAACCGTGATGAAAGGTAAAGCAGATGCCCATATTCCAAGGAAATTAGAACGTCAAGAAGCAAAAGGAAACTTATTTAAGACAACTCAACAACAAGCCGCTTCAGCTAAAGAATCTCCTAAAGTTCCAGCTAAAAACGAAGAAGAAAAATCAACAAAAGCAGCATCTAAATTAGAGACACAAGAGCATATTGATCATTTCATGAATGGAATGAACCTCAAGCATATACCTGAAAAAACTGTTATGGGATTTAATGACTTAAGAGAATTATCTAAAGCACTAGGTAATACAATCGATAATCCTGATGCACCTGCTCTTCCACCTGAACAAACCCAATCCGTTATAGGACAATATTTTCATTCTTTAGAGCCTCTCTATCGAAGACATAGTGAAATTAGTGAATTTGCTCAAGAACAACAGCCTGCATTTAACAAATATGTGCAGTCTCTCCCCGATCAAACTGACGTTGATAAAGCAAAGGCTGATTATGATGCGATTAAAAAGAAGATTGACAACCCAGATCCCGAAGTAATGAGTAAATTATCAGATCCCGAAAAGAAAAAATATGTAAAATCTCAACTATATGCTCTTAAAGAAGCAGGCAACACTTTAAGTAATGTACAAAGAAAAGCTGAGATGAAGGCCTATTTTCTTCAAAAGCCCTCTCTCTTAGCAGCTTTAAATATCCAGCAACATCAACGCAATTATACCATTGCTACGGGAGAAATACCAAAAGCGTTAGAACGCAATAAATTAAATGACATGAAAGTATATGCAGCAGGTTTATGGGGGGCCGAAAAAGAATTCCAAGCACAGATTGGTCTCGCCATTGATGTTTTAAACGATAATGAATTTATAAAGCTATTAGAGCCTAAAGTGGAAAAGAAAGCCAAAAAAGGTCAAGAGAAGCCCCATCCAGCTAAACCAGCCGTACAAACTCTTGTAGATTTAAGGGTCATGAAAAGGGAACTGGATAAAGTCGTCGATCTATATAAAGAAATGGCCGATTCTATTAAGGAAGACCCCCAAGGATGGTATGATGCCTTATATACAAAAATAGATAGACAACCAGCTGGATAGTAATGGTTATACGCCAAGAGACAAAGAAATTTGTGTCTTATTTTTTCCTTTTACACATGAAGGGGACTTCTAAGTTTTAATAACCAGTCAAACATAAACTCTAATTTTTAAACACATTAGAAATTAGAGTTTTTTTATTCCTTAAAATCAAATTTACAAAACATTAATCATGAAAATCTACACTAAAATCATGAATTAAAAAATAGTTATAATATTCAATTTTATTATTTATAATAGACTTGAAGAGTAGTTTGGTTTAGGAGATTTAATATGAGTTCCACATCTAATATAGGTCCGGTTGATCCTTCAAGACATGTTAGATTTTCTCAAGACATGCCAGTTAAGCGTGAAAAGAAATCTAAATTGGAAGAGGTTTCTACAGGAACTAGTGAGGTTGCCCATCAAGCGGGAATTCAGCAGGGAAAATCTAGTAGTGGATTGCGGAGTTCAGCGAAACGAAAAAATATTGCGGGTGATCACGTTCGTGAAGTAGTCAATGAATTTGAAGATTTGGCAGAGAGTACAAGAATCCGCTTACAAGAAGAAAAAATCAATCGTGACTCTTCCGGAAAACACATCCTCATAAAGAAATCTAAAAAAGAGGCCGAATCAGATAATCTTCCAGAGATTCCATCTCCTCCCACTACCACTCCTTATCTACATCCTGAATTAGCAGCTACAAAGATTACTAAACGCCCGCGCCCTCCCCATCTAACACCTACAGAAAAAGCGCCTAGTGGGATTCTTGTCGAAAGATATCATGAGCACCGAAAACGTACCCCTGGAAGAGCCAAAGTTGAAAAATTAAAGCTTTCTGGTTTAAAGCCCCAGCAAAAAATGGCTAGAACGCAGGCCTCTGCAACAGCTCGCTTTAAAAAAGATGTTAATCATGCGCGTGCCATCGATAATTTAATGCAAATAGGCATGTCAAAAGATGAAGCTGAAGTAGCGTTCCAAAACATCGTTGATCTGCTCTTCAACAAGTCGAGTTTGACGCTTAACTTTAACGGAGGCGATGTTGCCAAATTAAGTCGATTAGAAGCTAAAGGCGAAGGTGAAGGTCTAGAAAAAATGTGGGATGCGCCCAAATTTATTTTTGAAAGCCAGCTCATAAAAAAACGCGATCATGTTGAAAAGAAAGCCTTTGGATTTACACAAACACCGTATGTTGATGAAGGCGCAGAAAAAAATCGCCCCTACTATTTAGCAATCAATGTCGGTAATTATATCTTGGGAGCAGCCCCAGGCTATGGTGGCTCCTATTTTGTTGCGAAAAAAGATGTTTATGACAAATCCACCTTTTCGGCTGGAGATACCTTTAACCAAGCCTTTGCAAACGAAAAATATGCTGTGACGACAAAAAAGCATCCAGATCAAATCATCGCTCATATGGATAGAGATGCGTTAACCCTTCTGCATAAAATTGCCAAGGGAGAGGCCGCTCCTAATGAAATGCCAAACAACAAGTACATCGAAGCTCAAGCTTTTGCTTTCCGATTTAAAGATCTTGAAAAGGTGGTTTTAAATCGTCAGGAAGTTCCTTTAGGCAGCGAAATACAAGATCGTTGGGAAGCTTTGGCAGCGAAACATGGGTTTAAAATTGAATATATCGATAGCAAAGCCTATGAACGCGATATGTTGAGTAGAAAGGTAACTATCCGAGAAGCTGCGGAAAAAAATAAGCCTGCGCCTTTAGGTGAGGAGCCGCCAAGAAGTGATGTGACTAAAGAGAGAATTGATAACTTCTTAAAACAGATGTCTCTAGTTAATCTTCCTGAAACAGGCTTTTCTTTAGGACTTACAGATTTAAGAAAAACGGTTAAAGCATTCAATAATAGTATTGACAACCCAGATGCTCCTGATATTACAAAAACTAATTCTATCACTAAAGTTATGAATGGTTTAGCTCCTTTCGCTAAAAATCATAACAACATTCAGAAGCTTCAAACAAAGCATCGCTTTAATCACTATGTCAATCATCTAAAAAAACGTGTTGAGAAGGCCAACAAAAAGATAGAGGACTTTAAACAAAAGTATGATGTTAACAATCTAACACGTTCTAAAACTAGAGAACTGGCGCGCCACGAGGAAAATCTCAAGAAAGCTTTAACTGATCGTGAAACGGTTAGCTCGCAACTAGGTAGAAATAATGTCCAAGACCTTCTTGAAAAAATGATTCGGCATAGCGCAAGCTATGTCGGCGCAATGGAGAAATTTAGAACGGGTCTAGTGGAAGACACTCCCAAAAATAGAAAGATCCTAAAAGACACCTCCACTCACTTGCTAAATAGAGAGAAAGAGTTTCTACAAAACGCACTTCTCTTAGAAAAAGTTTTAAAGGATAAGAGGTTTATCGAAAGTAGAAAGTTCAGCGTCGAAGAAGAACAGCTTATTGGTGACATGAAGGTGCAGTTGTCGCTTCTTATTCCGACTATTAGAGGTCAAATTCTGCTTTTTCAAGAGATGAGTAATTCCATTCAAGCTGATCCAGCCGCTTGGATTAAAAGACTACCGAATAGAGTCGCGGCCTAATTTCTGTAGCGTAGGCTTTAGAGGTAATTGCAAAATTGTTGTCTTATGAGGCCCAAT
>CAZZJE010000038.1:0-12400 GCA_964654295.1 uncultured bacterium
CTTTTTCAAAGAGTTTAATGATTTCTCATTAGACTCCTCTTGCAGCTTTTTTTGATATAAATTGGAAAAATAATTTTTCAACAAATTATATTTTTCACTGTTAATTACATTAACTTTATCTAATTGAATAGAAAAGTTTTCATTAGAAGCGTTGTTCGCCAATGTTATTTGGGTAATGCCCCCGTTTTGCAATGACCTTAATAGATTTATTTCAATATGAAGAACTGAATCAGATTCCGTAATAAACCCTATTTGTCTTTTTTGAAAAAGATGATTTATTCTCGCAATAGTAGAAATTTCATTGATTTCCAAACTAATCGATTCTAGCTTAAGAATTGGATTATCTTGCTTTTCTTCAATAGTAAAAATAAACCATTTAACGCCTTCACATTCTAATTTAGGTTGTTTCATATAATGGCTCTGCAACCCCGAACAGCAATCTGAAATTCCACTCATCTAACTCTCCTTATTTTCCTTAAACAATAAAAATATTTTACCATCATAATTGAAATTTTAATTAATTATTGTTTAAAGATATAATCAAGAAGAACCAGGAAAAACCTTGATTAACTGTAATCGTTCGGTCAATAAAAAAATAGAGTACATGAAATCGCTATAAGCATTTGAAACTTTCACTAGTTGTTTAAGTAACGGTATTAATTAATGATTTAATGATAAGTGTATCTTGAATAAAACTTATAATTAATAAGCGCTTATCGTTTAATCATTATATCGTTATAATTTTAATTTATAAACTTCGTAGATATCGGACTGTCAAAACAAGAATTAACGATTAAAAAGATATAAAGGATATTACGCGATAAGAAGGTTATTTTAGATGATATCATTACCCATGAACTTCCTCTGCATCAGGCGGCTCATGCTTACGATATTTTCTGTAACAAACAAGACGATTGCTTAAAGGTGGTGCTGAAGCCATAGTTTAGACGTAGTTTAGACGTTTTTATGCAACCTCAGCAATTTTACGCAAGGTTGCATAAAAACGTCTATGAGCAAACCTGGGCTGTGGGATTGTCTATTTTGACTCCAAAATAACCTCTATCCACTGATATCGCTATAGCAAGTTAGATCTATGAAATGACACAGCCTTGCTTAACTATCTGACAAAATGATTTCTTTTTAGCTCTCGTTTTTAAGACGATAATTCCATTCGAATCAGTGTTGCCCTGAGTCGGTCTTTTAGCAGCCTTCTTGTTTCTGGCTATCCTTCTGCAAGGCAGTGCTTCTTGTAATCTAACTGCTCTTGGAGCTATTTCTTGATTCGTAAGCGTAGTCGTTTCTTCTAATCTTTCACCTTCTATGGCTTGTTCTAGATTAAACTCAATTGGACTAGTTGAAGCTGTAGATGTGGACGTACTATCATATTGCTTCTTTTCTCTCTCTTTTAACTCCTTTTTTGTTAACCCGTTTATTTTGGCATAAGTAGTTGGCCACCAGAGGTGATTACAACGAGGCGTTTTAAGTGTCTGGATTTTAGCAATTGCTAGCTTTTCTGAAGCCCAGCTTGCACAATTATGTGTCTTTATTTTTGCTGTTTTGATTTGTCCCGTATGCAGCATAGATGAAATTTTTATAAACAACTTATAGAGCACATCTAATCTGTCCTGCTCTTTATTAATATCTTTACCTATTAATAAGGCATCAATGATTGTAAGATGACTTTTCCATAATCTGTTGTCTTTACATAATTGATGTTTTTTTGGCTTTTTTTTAGAATGCTTTGCAGCTTCCTGGCAAATCTTGATAAAAAGGCTTGGATAATAATCTTTAATTTCAATTAACTCCGGGTCGTTGGGACTATAATCTGTAACAGATTTTGAAAAAATGGATACTCTACCCCATGATTGAAAATAAACAGGATGGGCTGCGGGGTTATATTCTTCATCCAAAATCTTGTTCCACATCTTCAAAAAAAGATCACGAGCGACGCTCCATGTTTTAGATTTAAAGTTATAACGTACTTCTGTCATAAGTCTAGTCGTTACTTCACCTACAAAGGTTTCTTGCTTTTTTCTTTTCTCACCTTGCAAATGAGCCATCTCTACAGAGTATTTTTGATTATCATCAACCCACTCTCCAATTATTTGAGAATGATTATTTATACTAATTAAAGTAACAGCGCAAAAATTATCTGTTATTTTAATATAGGGATCCATACAGCTTTTAAAAATCATTATTCACCTACATTTTGCTCCCTAAGGGCCCAGCGAACAGGATGATGGATGTCCCTTCGCACACTGCCAATTCTGTATGGATAAGTTTTACCTTTATAATATTGTTGAGGAGTCTTGCCCGTTTTACGTAGAAATTGATTTGCCGTGTAATGAGTGTAATAATTATCAATCGTATCTTTCCAACGACTTTCTTGACAAAAAAGAAAGGTGTTAATAAAGTGCATTATCTGAACAATTAATTGTGTAATGCAGTTCTTTTTTTTTAAAGATCTGTCGCATTTATCATTAAAAGCCTCAATCGTTTTAGTAATCAACAAACCGCTAGCCCTTTCCTTCTCATCAAAGTCGGGATTTTTTTTGAGTAATGCGATGACATAATCGCATAGCTTTTCAATCGTAATTGAGCCTTTGTGTCCTTTTAAGAAGACTGTGTAAGTGCCAAAGCAGGAGACGAACGGCTTTGATGAAGCGATTAACTTTTGGAATACCTCGTAGGAATCATTGCTATAAGGCAAAACCGAGCTAAAAACCTGTTTCGTGCTTTTTTTGTTGTGTGGCATGCTAGCATCTCCTGTAAGGCAAGAGATGCATAAGTTGTTAGATGTATTAACCATTTTAGTTTAATCTACAGTTGACGTAAAGGAAGGGATAGAGCCCATTTTCTAAGATCTTTTATTAAAACATTAAATGATGCATTTGGCTTTTCTCTTTTTAACCCAAGATATTTATTGTTAAGCCTCGAAAGGCACTCTTCGTCATTGTCTTCTTCTTTACCTTTAATAACAGACGTTTCTTCTTTGTATTGTACATATGCAACATCACGAAATTGCATTCGGCCTGTTTCTCTACGAATTGGAACAGTGCTAACAGTATCCCTCCGGCTGTTTGCCTTAAGAATAGGCAAGATATCTTTATAAATCTTTTGAGATTGGGCTTTTGTTAATCCTTCAATATATCTTTGAACCCGCCGTCCTTGAACTTCTCTAACTCCAACAGATCTTGAGCGGCTGGATGTTAAGCTGGATGCTTGGCTAGGCTCAGAACCTTCCTCACATACGAATTCACAAGAATTAGGAATGCTTTCACATCTTTTTAAGCTGGAACCGCAACTAAAGCTCATGGTGACTCCCAAGTTTTAGATTAACAAAAAATTTAATAGAACTTAATCAAGTATTAACAAACCAAAGTTTTTTTAAAACTAAAATAAATTTTAATGTAACATCGAATGACCCCCTATTGGATTTTGATTTCAACGTCTAAGTAGCTGATAAAGCTTAAGGGGAAGGCAAAATTAGCTATTGCTCGTGTACTCTTAAAAATTCCAAAAAGATGATTTTAAATGAAGCGACAGCCAAGCAATTGGATGAAAAATTAGGGAAGATGCAAGTTTTAGGATGATGGCAAACAGAGCCAATTTTTTACCCAGAATTGCATCGTGTACAATTCTGGGAGTCGTTGTATCTTGGTTTATTTTGGTTCCAAAATAAATCCTCTAATCGCTTTGATATCGCTATAGTGAGTGCGAATTAAGTCTTGGAAGCATTCGAAGAACTCATCAGAGCTATCCAATTTAATCTCCCCGACATTCGGATCGGCAATATAGAACTCATTGCGATCGGGTTGGTAAGTAATACCAATTGCATGACCTCCACTTGCCATCGATAGAGCGATCATGGCTGTTCCATTGCCCTTAGGCAGTGGGCTTGGTGTTTGTAAGAGCTTATTTTTGAAATCTGAGCTAGTTTTCGTTTGATTTTTCAAATCCAACACTTTGCTGATATTTTTAATGCCTGCTTCTTTTCTCAAAGAGGTAGGGAAGCTGCTTGTGATTGCAGGATCTTCATGTCCATTCCATATTTTAAAGACGGCTTGAGTTCCTGTTGAAAAGCTATGTATCATCTGGCGAAAACGATCTTTCATGGTAATTTTGTATTCGCCCGGTTTTAATGTAGAGTTAATCATGCGAGCGAGAGTCCAGCGAATGGTCAGACCGAAACAGACACCTTCACCTAAAGCTTCATTGCTATCGTATTGCCCTTGAATTAAACGCTGTCCAATCTTAGGACCCCATTTTTGGTAAAAGGCGATATCTGTCGCTAGGGCGCGATCGATGGCTGTAAAGGCCTCTCCTGACCGAACTTTATTGATTTCAGACCGCCCGTTTGTCTCTACCCAATTTCTAATCTGGGCTTCGGTTCGAGTTTCTAAAGATGTTTTGATGCGATTGGCGTTCCCTGTGATCATTTCTCTGACCATACGTTCCACTTTATTATCCACCATATTGGCTTTGGAAGAGATCACGAAGTCGCGAACATTATCCGGAAACTTTAACGGCAAGTTTTTGACATGCTCTTTATGTGGAGCAGCGGCTTCTAGCATGGAAACGTATAAGCGATTCAGCTCTTCGATCATCACCACCACTTTGGCGAGATCGGCTTCATCTGTAAAGCCAGCCGATTTGAGTCGAGCAATGAGTTTATGGCGATTGACCGTGGCTTGCATTTTTGCTACTGAGCCAAGTTCTAAGCCTTCGCCTTGTAGCAATGTTTTCAAGACATCTAATTCGGCGCGATTACGCAGTTCTCGAGTGATCTCATCATCAATCGATCCCTTTCCAAGAGCTTTTAACAGCTGGTTTTCGATGAAGAAACCTGTGGTATGCTTTAGATTGGATTCCATTTGGATTTGCTGTCTGAGCAGAGCTTGACGCGTGATTTTTTGACACTCTTGCTGGAACGTCGCTTTTTCTTGGGGGGTTAAGTAGTTTTTAGCTTTACGTGCTAGCTTGAAGAAGTCTTCATATCGTCTTGAAATGATATTATCGGAGACAATGATTGCATGGCTTTCGACATCTTTGGCGATGGCTGCGCGGAACTGTTCTAATCCCTCTTGCACAATTTCACGTTGAGAAATTTCGCGCGCTTTTCGGCGTATGGCGTCGAAACGCTCTCCATCTAGGTAAACAGAGTTATTTATAACTGCTGGATCCCATAAAGATGGATCATTTTTGAAAGCTTCTGCAACTTCAGGTTTGACTAAAGGATCATGAGCAAGGAGATGCAACAGGTCGGCACGTGCGCGCTCATTAAACTGTTGGCGCAGCTGCTCGAGGGTTTCACCAACTTGTGTCGCTTCGACTGCATTGTTTGCATTAGATGAGGTTGGTTGACTTGGCTCTAAAATAGCGGAAACCATCTCTGTAACAGTTGTCTCGGCAGAGGCAATAGCAGCTTGGCCCTCTTCGCTAGTTTCAAGGTCTATTGGTTGCTTTTCCTCAGCTCTTTCGCTTGCAGGACGATTTACTAGTTTCGAATGGCGATCGAGGAAGGATTGGATGGCAGGAAAGAGGAATGTGCTAGGGATGGTCGAATAGAATCCAGGGTCAAGAAAGGATTGTAGATATTCGATAGTAGCAATTGTTTTGTTTGTTAAGGCATCATCTTGCGCACCTGTTTTTTCTGACAGGAGAAGTTTTAAGCGATCAAAAAAGTGGCGATGGGCCTGTGCTGGAGACTCTAAAAATTTAGAGGGTGCCAAGGTTTCTTTGACTTTATCAACAGGTAGTCTTAATGCGAGAGAAATTTTATTTGCAAAGCCATCAACCAATACTGTGTAGCTATCATGGGCTGAAAGCTTAAGGGGCGATGCCTGGGGATTTGCTGCTTGCTGCTTTTTATTAAAAACTGTGAGTTGCTGATCAAAGCCATTCCAAAGGACGCCTGTAACAACGTCACTTATTTCTAGTTGAAAATCAGCAGGGTTGAATGGATCGTTAGAAGCCATCAATTTTTTGAAGAAAGGGTCTAGGAGTGGACTTGCAAACCATCTTGTATCTTGAAGCTTACCTTCAAAAAGTTGGTGCAAGTAAGCTAAGCCTTCTGCATAGCGATCAATAGAACTATAAATCTGGCTTTCACCGTTTCTTTCGATTCTAAAAGCTCCAATCAAATCAGCATCAATCTTTGCAACAATCTCTTCTGCAAACTGCTCCAGTTTTGAAACGAGTTCTTTGGCTATTTTGCAGGGATCTTCACTGCTGCTTGGATGGTCGAGAGAGCAGTTTTCAAGAATCTCATCAGCTTTTTTACGCATCATAATGACAAAAGATCTGGCAGCGACATTATGAATCCAGGGATTTCGGTAGTGGGATTCATTGGCTGTTTTTGTATTGAGACTAGGAAAAATAGCTGTTTGGAGTGTTGGTTCAATTTGAGAGGGTAAAAAGCCTCCAGCTAGCATGAGAATACGTACAACTAGTGTGTTGTCTGGATCACTATAATGTTTAAATAGCTTTTCACGGACAATTTGGTAGTAGCTCCCCGCATTTTTAACGATCAGGTCAAGAGCTTTGGCTTTTTGAGGATCGACAATGGCATCTAAAAGAAGGGAGGAGAACTCTTGGCTAATTCTTTCTGGCCGTCGTAGCTCTGAAAGAAATTGCTCAAATGGTTGTGTGACTTCTCCTTTACTGATGGCCTCTTCTGTTTCCTTTAGATATTTGCGATAGGGTTCCCAAAAGAGATGATGCATAAGGACCGCTAGCTCTTCTTGGTAAGGTTTTTCCCTCTTTTCCGTTTTGACATAATAGAACCAGAGACTATCGAGCGTTCGAGCGATTGATTTGGCTGTCTTTTGCATCTTTAAATAGGCATTTTGAGAATCTATTTCAGCCACAGAGCTAGGAAGCTGGAATAGCGGGAGGAGCTGCGTTTGAACTTTTCTGATGAGGCGTCCCTCATTCATATAAAGTTTTATAGCTTTACTTGTTTTATCATACTTTTGCCAATCTAAGACACTTAAAGCAATTGCCTCTAACTCATAGAATTCATTTAATCCTTCCATGTCATAGAATGCCCCCTCTCTGCGAATGTTGCAGTGGCGCAGTTCTAAATGAGAATAATCGTCTGAATTAAAAAAATTTCCTATAGAACTAGATGTCATAAAAAGCCCGTTTAAATGTTAAAAATCATTAACAGTTTAAACGAGCTGTTTAAATGCAATGTAAAGATAACAAAAAGATGTGTCTAAATGAGACGCGCTCGAATCGTCATAAAGAGAGGAATTTCATTGCGGCTGCGGTTTTCCATCTTCGCAGCACCGCCCTCGCTAATTTTATCTGAGCACCACTCCTCAATCAATTCGATGACAAACCCATGATTGAATAGCCATCTTGCATAGTCGCTGATGGGATGATGAAACGAAATTGTTTCTATTGAGAGCTCTTTATTTCCTGGGTGTGCTTGGATAGGAATATCGAGGGGGGACATATAGCGGTCGATACGGCGGTATTGAATTTTTTTTGCCGAGTCGACACCCCAGCTCGATTGTCTTGGGATGCGGAAGCAGGGGTGATTCAAGACCATGCAGAGCGAGCCGCCATGTTTCAAGGCTTTAGCAACGTGAGAGAAAAAACTATCAGGATCAGATAAATTTTGAAGAGCCAAAATAATGACAGCGTGTGAAAATTGGTTGGCTTCGACAGGAAAAGGTTTCGTGACATCGCCTAATAGATAGCAATGCTCTTTATTTGGGTCGAGCTGTTTAGCTCTCTTAATAAAAGAGGGGGCGATGTCAATCCCTGTGTAAGCGATTTTTTGGGGGAGGCTTCTGCCTAAGATGCCTTCTCCACAAGCTAAATCTAATAGATTAGTTTCTGGTTTATCCAGCTGCAGCATTGGAATAAGACGTGGCAGGATGACTTGACGATGGTAGTAGCTTCCCTCTTCTCCTACAATACCGCCATACCAATCGCTCACGCCCTCCCATGAAGTGGCGTGATGCTTTTTGGCAGGTTTTGAATGGGGACGTTGAGAAAAGGGGCGTTTTGGATGAGGCATTACTCTTCTTCTCCACGTACTAAGCTCTCCCAATAGGCCTTATATTTTTTTGGCATATATTTGGTGAGGCGATCGAAGCGAACGGGCACATCGGTGCGGTTAAAATGTTCTGTGTCGATGAAGGCTAAGCGGCCATCGCTGGCAAAAGGAACATTGTCGGGATAGACAGAGTCAATGAGAAGGTTCTCTTTAATCACCGTGTAGAGTGCCTTGATCATCTCTTTGTTGAGATGTGTTTTATAGAGATAAATATTTCCGCCAGCTTCGACCAGTTTGATATCTTCGACGACCAGGATATAGTGTTTAGGAATTAGAGAGTGATCTTTTTCGATTGCAGGTGTTGCCGGCACTTGATAGATCCATTTTCTTGGAACAAGCATGAGATCTTGGTAGCCATGCTTTTCAATTGAGTGAGCGACGGCATTAGCTCCGGCAATACGTCTGAGCCAGGCGGGAGTTTCGTGGATGGCATCAGTATGAAAATAGGTTTTGATGCGGTAGCCTTTGATTTTAGGATGGGTGGCTGCCGACATACCAGTTCCTTGGCCTGGCTTTGTATTTTTAAAACCAGCCTTTTTGAGGTGATCGGGAGAGAGGAGTGGTTCGGATGTTTGGAAGATCTCATCGAGGCCAGCTTTAGCTGGATGGTTATGGGGGAGAAGAAAAGGCGCTGTCAGTTCGATTTCAGAGGGAGTAGGAGCAGCGGTTAAGGGGAGAGCGGCAAATGCCCCTAAGGTGAGGGAGCAGATAGCTAAAAATTTAGAGAATTGAAACATGGCAGTCCGTGAAGAATTAAAATTTACAAAAAGAGTTCGGTCGATGGCTGTGAGCATAGTCTAACTTCTCTTTTCACTCAATCGTAGACAATCTCTCTAGTAAAAAAATATCACCCTTCTATAAAACAGCTTTATTAAAGAAATTTTTACCTTTTTACTTTTTTTTAAGAAATGACGAAGTTGAGTAAATCAGAAGCTGTTTTGACCCATTTTCATTCGATTGCACCCGAATATCAATCGACTCAAGAAGAGACGCTGCATTGGATTACGGCCGCACATACAAAAGCGCATGCTGAGATGAGTGAGGATGTAACGACAGAGGAGTTAGAGGCTTTTCGTGAAGAGCTCAATAGGCAGCTCTATCGCGTCGGATGTAAGCCGCACATGATTTTTAGACGAGGGCATGTGATCGATGACTTTTTGCATCAGGATTGGAAAGAGATGGCCGTCTACCGTCTTGAAGATTCTCCTGAAGGAGTTGGATTACAAAAACGGCAAGAGATCTGTGTAAAAGTTGCCGATGAGATCTTTGACCACTACTACCCAACCCAAGAAGCCTTACCTGAGCAGCTGATTCACGTCAGCTGTACCGCTTACGCAGCTCCTAGTAGCGCACAAAAGCTTGTTTCAAGGCGCAATGCGGGTAAATTAACAACAGTGACTCATGCCTATCATATGGGATGTTATGGTGCGATTGCAGCCATTCGCATAGGAGCAGCTTTTGCCAAGCAGGGGGTTGAACGATCGGATATCGTCCATACGGAGTTTTGTTCGCTACATATGAACCCCTCTCTTCATAGCCCCGATCAGCTCGTTGGGCAGAGTTTATTTGCGGATGGATTCATTAAGTATTCGATCGTGCCAGAGCAGCAGGTGAGGAAGGATCAACTGAACGGTTTAAAGATATTAGCGATTCGAGAGACGATTTTGCCTGATTGTGTAGCAGCGATGGAGTGGAATTTAAACGATTGGGGATTTCTGTTTTTGTTGAGCAAAGAGATCCCAGTTTTAATCTGCAAGCATGTTAGAGAGTATGTGCAAGAGCTTTGCGAGCAGGCAGGGGTGGCAGAGAGTGAAGTATTAGAGCAGGGAGTCTTTGCAGTTCACCCCGGCGGCCCAAAGATTTTGGACTATTTGGAAAAAGTGTTCAACGTCTCTCCCGAGCGGCTGCGTCTTAGTCGAGAAGTTCTTCAGTATTGTGGAAATATGTCTTCTGCAACAGTTCCGCACGTTTGGGATATGATTTGCCGCTCTGAAGAGATTTCCAAGAAAACAAAAGTGTTGAGTTTAGCTTTTGGTCCAGGTTTGACGATTGCAGGTGCCTTAATGGAGAAGGTGTAGTGATGTGGCTCTTTGCTTTAATTCCTTTTGCTCTGCAGGCTTTAGTGATTCTTTTTGATGAAGCCTATTTTCATTACAAACGTGGCTTGCCTAAGTGGGAGAAGATAGGGCATCCAATGGATACTCTCAGCTTAATCCTCTGTTTGATTTGGATGCTCTGGATGCCATTTGATGAGTTGAACTTAAAAATCTATGTGGCTTTAGCGATCTTTTCTTGTCTGATGGTGACAAAAGATGAATTTATCCATAAGAGCCATTGTCCGGGAGCGGAGAATTGGCTGCACGCCCTGCTTTTTATCCTGCATCCGATCAACTTGATCGTCGCTGGCTTCATCTGGCCTGTGATTGACGGAGTAGAAGTTCCGCGCTGGATTGCATTTTGGCTCGACACTCCAGAGGCATTACGGCTGTTTTTATACACGCAGCTGGGCTTGATGGCTCTATTTTGTGCGTATCAACTGATTTTTTGGAATATTGTATGGAGAAATCGTCCGGTCATCAAGTATTAATTAATAATGACTTTTATGAAGATCTTGAAGAGCAGTGGTATGTTAGACAAGATCATCCGATAGCCCTTCTCCGTGCAGAAAATGCGATAAGGGCGCCTTGGATAGCGAATGAAATTCGTGGGCGTGTTGGAGAGGGTGCAAAAGTTTTAGATGTCGGCTGTGGTGGAGGGCTACTGTCCAATTTCTTAGCTCTTGAAGGGCATCAAGTCACAGGAATTGACCTTTCACAAAGCAGTCTTGATATTGCACGCAAGTATGATCGAACAAAGAGTGTCTCTTATCGACAAGCCAATGCCTATGAACTGCCTTATCAGAAGGAGAGTTTTGATGTCGTCTGTGCAACGGATGTCCTAGAGCATGTGGAAGACCCTAAGCGCCTGATTTCGGAAGCAAGTCGAGTGCTTAATCCGAGAGGTCTCTTTTTTTTCCATACCTTTAATCGCAATTTTTTTAGTTATTTGATGATTATTAAAGGTGTTGAGTGGTTTGTTAAAAACACTCCACCAAATATGCATGTCTATCCTCTGTTCATTAAACCCGCTGAGTTAAAAATTTTATGTGAAGGGGAGAGGTTAAAAGTTGAAATTATTAAAGGGTTGAGACCGCAGCTCTCCTCCTTATCTTTTTGGAAAATGTTATTAACTCGAAAGGTTCCTGAAAATTACCAGTTTGTTTTTGTTAAAAGTTTATCTACTGGTTATTGTGGGGTTGCCGTTAAGTGATAAATAATAATAACTAATTATTTAAATAATTTGATAAACTGAGACTGTGGAACTCAGGAGTTAATATGGATGAAGTAAGTAGACCTTCTGTAGCATCTTTAAACCAGCTAGTTGAGCAAGCTTTAAATGAGATGGATCGGTTGAAAGAGCATATAGAGGAGCGACCTGAAGAGGATCATGAGTTAAAAGTACTTTTTAACCAATGTCGTGAGCGTTTAATAAAAAGCCGAGAGGCCCTTCTTGCGTTTCAGCAAGAGAAAAGAGATTCCTCCATAAAAGTTAGTCCTAAAGTTTCTCGTCACCTGGAGTCCCTCTCAGCATTTCTATTGCAGAAAGACAAAGTTGTTCAGGAAAAGCTCGGACAAGAAGTCCTTAAAACGACTTTTTGGAGAGCGTTAACAGACTTCCAACAGCTTTTAACGCGGCTAGATAGTGATTCAGAAGGGGAAAACTTAATACGAGTTGTGAAAGTGGATCAGGATCCCTTAACATAAATAACTTTTGGAGGTTGTATGCGCATCGCTTCACCTGGATTTGCTAACCATTCCAGAATTCCAATACGTTATACAGGTGAGGGAGAGGATATTTCTCCTCCTTTGCGGTTTGAAGATCTTCCGAGTGACACGCAAAGCTTGGCAATTATTGTCGATGATCCTGATGCCCCTAGGGGAACATTTAATCATTGGGTGGCATGGAATCTATCTAAAGATGAGCTGTTTTTGCCTGAAAATGTGCAGGGGTTAAAAGAGGGGATTAACGATTTTGGTCAGAATGGTTATGGAGGACCGATGCCTCCGCATGGACCGCCTCACCGCTATTTTTTTAAGCTTTTTGCTTTGAATACAACCTTAGATCTTCCTGAGGGAGCAAAGAAGAAAGAGCTGGAAGAAGCTATAGAGGGACATATTTTAGCGACTGCTCAGCTGATTGGCTTGTATGAAAGAGGTCAAGGGTGAGTTTGATTTAATGCCTCTAAATCTTACCTATATGGGCGTCTAAAGCTATTTCTGGAGTGCGGTG
>CAZZJE010000039.1:0-12300 GCA_964654295.1 uncultured bacterium
TTTTTATACACTCTTTCAAAAGTCAAGAAAAAGATGTGTCAATCTGCAAGGACAAATCGCCGCACTCCAGAAGGTCGCGTTATGGCAAGGCCTTTAAAATAACCGTGGAAAAAGGTAGCATCTTCATACGCATATTCGACAATGGTTTGGACTTGTCCTCGTCGATAATATCATTTGGAGATTCAGCCCCTGTATCGACGATAAGATGCCAAAATTTGTCATCGTTACGGATGGGCACTTTAACGTGGGCCTCATCGGGACATGTGTTAAAGGCAACGTACAAATCATTACCATTTTGATCATCGACCAAACAAAAAGCCAGAAACCCATTATTCTCGTTCCAGGCTGGTTGATAAGGCTCTTTACCATGCCATTCAATGCTTTTTTCTGAAAGGAAAAGCCTGCGGTGGAATAAGTTATGGCGTTTACGATACTGAATTAACTTGCTGACGAAACGAAACAAATCTTTGTTGGCTTCCAACTGATCCCACAAAAAGTAATTATAGGGACCCTCTTGGCAATAGGTGTTGTTATTTCCATTTTTGGTATGGCCATACTCATCACCCATCATCAACATTGGAACACCTTGCGAAGTGAGCAAGGCAACGAAGAAATTGCGCATTTGCCGGTTGCGCAATGCGATAATATTCGGGTCATCTGTCTCGCCTTCTGCTCCGCAATTCCAGCTGTAGTTGTCGTTTGAGCCATCTCGATTCTCTTCACCGTTTGCTTCATTATGTTTACCGTTATAAGAGACAAGGTCTTTCAAGGTAAAGCCGTCATGGATCGTAATGAAGTTGATACTGCTCGAAGGAGAGCGTCCATAGCCATAGAGATCCTGGGATCCGCTGAGGCGAGTTGCAAACTCTCCCTTATCTGACCAGAGGTTATTGACAAAACGCCGTACGCTGTCGCGATATTTTCCATTCCATTCGCTCCAGCGATCAGCCTGAGGGTAGTAGCCGCCGACCTGATAGATTCCAGCAGCATCCCAAGGTTCAGCTATAAGCTTTGTCTTTGCCAAGATGGGATCTTCACTAATTGCATCGACAATGGGGGGGCGAGAGAGAACCTCACCATTTCGACCTCGATAGAAAACAGAGGCTAAATCAAATCGGAAGCCATCGACACGGTACTCAGTCACCCAATATCTTAGGCAAGAGACGATAAAAGCAAGTGTAACAGGGTGGTTGCAGTTAAAGGTATTACCACAGCCAGAAAAATTTAGATAATTGAATTTTTTGTCGAGAAGGTAATATGTTGGGTTGTCTAAACCTTTAAAAGAGAGGATAGGTCCTCCTTCGTTCCCTTCCGCTGTATGATTGAAAACGACATCTAAAATCACTTCAATTTTATTGCGATGCAGTTCTCTGATTAATGTTTTCAGATCCTCTTTCGCTTTGCCGGGCGTTTTATCCGAGGCATAGCGGTTCATTGGAGCATAAAAATTAATCGTTGAATAGCCCCAAAAATTTGTTAAAGGATTTCCTTCAGCGTCTTGGCGCGGAATCTCCTTTTCATCAAACTCAAAGATAGGCAGCAACTCGACACAATTCACTCCCAGCTCTTTCAGATAGGGGATTTTATCCACGAGCCCAAGATAGGTTCCGGGCTTGCTAACGCCGCTAGAGGGGTCAATTGTAAATCCACGTACATGCATTTCATAGATAACTAAATCTTTTATGGGAATACGCGGCGATTCCACATTTTGCCAATCGAAGTTGTCTGGTTGCGGAAGCCAGCATAGGGCTCGATAGGGCTGGCTATCCTCTTTAGTATGGCCCCATTCGATCGAAGAGCCCATATTTTGTGCATAAGGATCAATTAGATCACGTGTTTCATCAAAGCGATCCGGAACATTATCTCCATGAGGCCCATCGATTGAATAGGAGTAGAGAAGATTAGAGGGCAATCCTTCTAAATAGATGTGCCAGACATCGCCTGTGCGGTTAATGCGGGGATGCAGGGAGATCTCTTCTATCAGTTTTTTTTGATCTTCAGGATCATATAAGCGTAAATTGACCTCTGTCCCATGGCGTGAAACAATTGCAAAGTTGATCCCATTTCCATAAAACGAAGCACCTAAAGGATAAGGCCTTCCTTTGTCTTTCTTTAATTCCATCTTACCTTCTCCTCAATGTCGCATTGAAAGATCTTTAGACCATTACTTGGCTTTTTTTTCAATATGAAATATATGGGAAAGTGAGGTGAATCTATGCAAACTTTCCTTTTGTTTTTTTTAAGCTATTTTTTTAGCCTTCAGGCGGCCGAGCCAGAGGTCGTTGCTCCCTCGCCAGAAAAAAACCTTTCTCACTACTCCATCACAGCTTATATGTATTCGACTCCAACCGAAAGAGATCTGGTGGGGACAGGAGAACTTCAAGGAGGTGATGGAAAGGGGGATGAGAGGATTCAGTTAACCGTAGGAGCCCTTGGACATACAGTCGAAAAGGTTGAAGTGCTTCCGCAAAAGGGCAGCGGGCGTATTTGGTCATCCAAACCCAGCAAAGGGGAATGGCTTCTGCTCGTAGGTGATCGACTTGGTCTAATAAAAAATAGCGATGAAGAACTCAAACTAACTCTGCATAGTTATATTGAATCCTTTGATGTCTATCTTCAAGACGATGGTAGCTTAAAGAGTGAGCCTTATGAAGTTAGGGTCACCTTTGCAGCTGATGTTGTGTTGACAACTCCTTTGCATATAGAGCCTTAATGGCTTTTGTAAGATTCGTCTAAGATGAATAGGCGCTGAATGCGCGGCCCCAAACAGGTAATTAGTTCATGGCCAATCGAATCTGCTTTGGCCGCTAGCGCTTCGGGTGAGAGCTGGTTGCCCAGTTCGTCCTCCCCAAAAATTAAGACGGGATCGCCTATTTTAGCTTTAGGAATATCTGTCACATCAACCATGCAAAAATCCATGCAAACCTTACCAATAATCGGTGCAATTTGGCCTCGAACCATCACAATGCCTCGGTTGCTATAGATGCGATGTAGCCCATCAAAATAGCCGATGGGTAAAACGGCGACACGCTCCTCTTCTCTCTTGGCTGAATAGCTTCTGCCATAACTGACTGTTTCTCCATGTCTACAGCGGTTAATTGCTGTAATTCGGGAAAAAAGTGAGAGAGCTAGCTTTAAAGGCAGCTGCATTCTGACAGCTTCAGAAGTGCTTAAGCCATATAAAGCTAAGCCAGTGCGGACAAGGTTGAAATCGGGCAGGTGAAAGCGTATCGCTCCTGCGGAGTTTGCTGCATGTCTCCAGTAGGGATAGATGCCAGAATCCTCAAGTTGTTGAATCACCTCTCGGAATAATTTAATCTGATTCCATGTAAATTCATCCGATTCAGGATCTTCTGCAGCAGCAAAATGTGTCATCACTCCAGCTAAATGGAGCGAGTGAGAGGCCTCAATTTTTTTAGCTAAATCCAACGCCTCTTCCGGACGGCAACCAAAGCGAGCCATGCCTGTGTCAATGTGTAAATGCACGTTGACCTTTTTTGGTTTTAACTTTGCTTCCCTTTCCAATGCCTCTAAAGAGGCAAGATCTCCAACGCCAACTTCAACGTCCCACCGAATTGCCTTTTGAGCTTCTTGAGAGTGTATGGCTATGACAAAAATAGGATGACTTACTCCTCCCTGTCTTAGAGCGACAGCCTCTTCAATTGTAGAGACGCCTAGCATCTCCACCTGGCACTCTTGCAAAAACTTAGCCATCTGTATCGCATCTGTACCATAAGCTTGAGCTTTTACCATCGCCATAACAGCTGTATGGCTTGGTAAATGCCGTTTAAGGAGAGTTAAATTATGCCAAATGGCTCCAAGATGGATATAGCAGAAGTTGTTACCGAGGCTTTCATGAAGAGTCTTTAAAAGCTGTTCGAGAGGTTCTTTTCTAGCGCCTTTAATTAACAAGCTGTCACCAGAGTTTAATATCTCTTTTACCGCTGACAACGCGTCTTGACTGCTGGGGTGATGTGTAATAGATAGTTGTGGAGCTGATTTTTTTAGAGTATGTGTTAAACGGTTAAAATCGTAATCGCCACATAAGAATAAATGGTTGATGTTTGCTTTAGATAGCATTTGAGCAGTTTTTTCATATTTTGCAGGTAAATCAAACTCAGTATTCATCCCTCCAAATATAAAATAGCGCTTTCCATGCAGCCTGTTTTGTTGCAGTCTATTTAATGATCGTTCGATTGATTGCGGGTCTGAGCTGTAGGGGTCATTGATAACAATAGCTCCTTCAGGTGATCTCCATATCTCTGTACGCATGGGCTGCGGATGATAATCGTTGATACCTTCAATAATTTTTTGGGTGGGAGTTCCCAAAATCCAAGCCGCCTTGCTCGTCATCTCAATTTGATCAATGAAATAGCCTTCATTGCAACGTAAAAAGCTTTCCCAACTCTCTCCAGTTGGAAAGGTAAGGCGATAGTGGATGGGTTCGTTAGGCTGCCGGTCTAATATTGTCACTGTAGGAAGTTCTTTGGCTTCTCTATTCCAAAAGTAGATAGATGATTTTAAGCTTTGCAGCATAGGTTGTAAAAGTGAATGGTTTGGAGCGATCACCCAGCCCTGCTTGGCACATAAAAAATTTGCTAGAGGTGCCAGCTCCGATACAAAGTGCGAAAGGGTTTTTAAGCCATGAAGGGGCCTATTTCCCAATGGCGTAATCAATAATGCCTCTGGCTGAACAATCGACGCTAAAGAGTTAAATTCGCCCGGTTCGGAGGCGCCAACTTCAATAAGTGCAATTTGATGAGCTTGGGATAAGCTGAAAATCGTTAAAGGAACACCAATTTGGCTATTAAAACTTTCAGGAGAGAAGCCGCACTTGTAATGTAGCGAAATAATATTGCTTAACAGATCTTTAGTCATTGTTTTGCCATAAGAGCCCGCAATAGCAATAAAATAGGCTTTTAATGTTTTGCGATAGGCCGTAGCAATCTCCTGAAGAGCTACTAAGGGATTGTTAACAGTAAGTAGAGTGAGATTTTTTGGAGCTGGGCCCGTATAATTTTCTTTGACAATGGCATATGCAGAACCTAAAGAGGTTGCCTGCTCAATAAAATGATGTCCATCGGTTCGTTTACCAGCTAAAGCGATAAATAAATTCCGAGAAGAGGAGATTTGACGCGAGTCTATAGCCACCTGATCAATAATAGCAGGCTGTGATAGGTCTCCTCCTGCTGCAGCAAAGCCTTTCCACTCTCTTAAGTCAAACGGATCCACGTTTTAGCAAAGCCTCCAATATCTGCTACCTAATAAGATAAGAGCGCCTCCAAAAAGAGGCCAAAGAGCTAACGCCGGTGCCACTACCTGTCTCTCTCCTAGGATCAGTGCCGAGCCTAGAGCAAGATAAAAGGCGATCAATCCGAATAGTGTTCCAGCATAGAGAAACAGGAGGTTTTGCTGACGGGAAAAACGCACACACAGCGGCATGCAGCCTAAAACAACCAACAGAGATAGCCATGGCAAGATTAATTTATAGTAAAAGGTTGTTCGTATTTGAGCCTCTTTTTCATTTAAAATGTCTTGCTCAGGAGTTAACTGTCTCCATAGCTCTGTCAAGGATAGTTCATTTGGTAGTGTCGTCATTTCAATAATACTTTTTTTACTCAAGGCCATATCAGGAAAATAGGCCTCTTCCTCATAGCGAACTGGAATTAGCTCTCCTTCCATATTGCGCTTTAAAAAGTCAACATGCTTACCTCGAGGCTCAGCTCCTTCTAAAGCGTAGAGTTTTTGAATATGAACGACATCATCTAATGAACGAATCCAATAGACATCTTTTAACGCCTGTGTTTCACGGTCATATCCTTGATAAAAAAGTGGCGGAGCCCCCTCCAGTGGCATTAGTTGTACCGAAACAATACCAGCTTTCTGATGCTTCTCATGCTTGCGCTTTTCCGTGAAATAGCGAAGCTGCTTATGTGCTGCCGGCTGTATCCATTCTGAGCTTAAGGTCAACAGAACCCCGATGCAGAGCGCAACAGCCAAGAAGGGACGTAACAGCTTTTTTAATGGAACCCCTGCCGCCAAAAGAGCCGCGAGCTCATGATGTTGATTAAAGGTTGTTAAGGTTTTAACACTACTTGCAGCTACAGCAAAGGGGACCAGCACTTCTAAACGCTGGATAAATTCAGCGCCATAATAAGAGACCACTGAAAACCATCCGCCGCGCTGATGAAAGAGCGAAGCATGGCTAGAGTAGTCGATTAAAATATATAAGCCGTAAAAGCTGATTAAAATAAGGAAAAATATTTTAAAGAACTCTTTTAGGAAATAGCGCTGGTAGAGAAGCATTAGGCGATCCCTCTGTTAATCCGATGTAAACGCCAGAGAGAAAAGTTAATTAAAATGAGATGTGGGGCAACATATAAGATAGAGGCGGCCATCATCTGATAGTCAATGTTTTTAGCGATAAAATAGCAAGCTAAGTAGAAAGAGACTAATGCCATCACTGCTAAAACAGGCATGGCAGAGCGAAAGCGGCCGATTGCGAGTCCAAAGGCTAAGCCTAGGAGAGTAAAGGTAAAGGCTCCGGCTGCAATTGAAATCCGTCTTAGAAGTTCTGTGCAGCAGCGATTGATGTTGCGTTTGACTATTTTTGCTTCGGACGGATCGCTCACTTCATGCAAACGCTCATTTTCTTGCTGCAGGCGTACAAAAAGGAGTGAGAGGCGTAAATGGTCATTATTTAGTGACCAAACTTGCTTTTGCAGCAGCTGAATGAAGTCATTTAAACCAATGTGAAGGGCCGCATCGTTTTCGACGACGAGTGCATCTAACGATGCACGATCTGTCGCTGGTAAAGTCGTAAGCAGAGTAACTTGGCTTCCTGAAAAGGAATCTCTCCCTGTCTTCAACTCTTTTGCTAATAAAAGACTTATCCTCTCTCCCCCACTGTCAGGCATCGCTAAAATGCTCTCTTGAGCAAATTCGCCTACCCGAGAATTTCCGCGTGTTTCAAAATGCATTCCCTTCATACGCATCAGATGCTTATTATGCAGCAGAAGCAGCGGGTTAATCGAACGCAGCTCGTTTTTCAATAACCCCGTTGCTAAATGAGCATCTGTGGCTAACTCTGAGACGATGTAAAAATTGATGCCGCTTAATAGAAGAGCTGTCATACAGATAGGTGCTAAGATCTGTTTTAACCTCTGTCCACAGGCGCGAAGAGCTGTAATCTCATGGCTGTTGGAAAGCTTTTGCATTAAAAGCATGGCCGAAATCAGGCAAGAGATGGGTAGCGCAATAGGTAAGATATAGGGGAGCTGGTAGACAATGAAGATAACTAAATAACTCCAGGAGGCTCCTAAGCTAGCGAAATGCGCGATCTCTTCCAACCGCATCATCAAAAGCGCTGTAAGAAAAACCGTTAAGCAGAAGCAGAGGACTTTTACATATTGTCCAATTAAAAATCGCCAAAGAATCGGCATGGAGGAAACTGAAATTTTTTTATAGGCTAAATTAAAAGGCTTTAATGGCAAGAATTCTATCACTTTCGTTAAAATCGTGAAAGATAGAAGCTCTTATAAAAATGGAAATGTATGCAGTCAGGTTTTTTTGTTAAAGAGTGGTATATTTTATTAGAGGGCCAGCGAGAGGGACCTTTTTCACCTTCGGAGCTCAGGTCTGATCCCAGAGTCAATCCCGATACTTTAGTTTGGAAGGAGGGACTTCAAGCTTGGCAGCCTATTCGTTCTGTCCAAGAATTAAAAGATCTCTTCAAAGATTCAACAGAGCTACACTCCCCATCTCCCGATGCAATAGGGGAAGTTGGTGAAGGGGATGCGACTCTAGTGTTAAGTGAGGATTTTAATGAAAGCAAGCTTGCAGCGCCGCCTTTTTGGTGGTGGCTTCTGGTCATTGCGACTATTTTAATCTGGGCCTGGTATGGTCAGCAGTGATTCTATGTGCTCTGCTTTGCTAAACCAAGTTCGTCAATTTCTTCGCTCACATCACGACTCTTCAAGCCCTCTGCTTCTTGCTCTATCGGGTGGCGTTGACTCAATCGTTCTTTTCGACCTCTTAAAACGCTTGAGTAGTGAACTTCAATTCAAATGGGCAATCGCACATGTCGACCATGGCTGGCGTTCTGAAAGTAAAAAAGAGGCCGATTCTCTCTGCCGCTTGGCTCAGCACTACTCAATTCCCTTCTACCTAAAAACCCTACAGCCGTCCGATTGGAAAAGCGGAAATAGCGAAGAGATCTGCCGCTATCTGCGGTTGCAGTTTTTTAAAGAGTTAATAGAGCAACATGGATTCCAAGCTGTCCTATTAGCCCATCATGCCGACGATCAAGCCGAAACGGTGCTGAAACGTCTCTTTGAAAATGGAAGCCTGACAAGCCTACAAGCGATGGCACCTGTCGTCAACTTGCATGGAATTCCCCTCTGGAGGCCGCTGCTCTCGGCTCGCAAAGAGGATCTCTACGCTTGGGCTAGAGAGTGTCAGCTCTCTTTTTTCGAAGACTCGACAAATCAAGATCCTACCTATCTTCGTTCACGATGTCGCTTAAATTTATTGCCTTTTTTAACTGCTCAGTTTGGAAAAGAGATCAAGTCGTCGCTTTGTCACATTGCTCAAGAGTCGGCGCTCTTACATCACTATATCCAAGAGAGGCTGAAGCCTCTTCTACAGACAATTTCTCACTCATTTTTAGGCGTTTTCATTTCAAAAGAACAACTTGAAGCCCTGCATCCCTTTGAACAACTTTATCTCATTAAATTATTGAATCATGAGCTGGGAGAAGTGATCTCTAGAGATCAGTTGCAAACTCTTCTTCATCTTATACAGAGTTGTGCTACCAATAAGTATCTAGCGATAGGCTTATGGCAGTGGCATGTGGAGCGAGGCCATCTCTTTCTTTTACCTAAAAAAACTCCTTCTTTTACAGATCTTCCTCTGACTTATGGATTGCATCGTGATGCTGATTGGAAATTCTCTTATGAACCTATCGGATCTCTACCCATTAATTGCCGGTTGGCTTCTAGTTGGCAGGATTTAATGCAAGGGGAGGGGTGGGTCGTTTTGCCGGAAGGGGAATATTGCCTCTCTTCCCCCCTTTCAACTCTTTCCTATCCAAGGCTCTCTTCACTTTCCAAATGGTGGGGAAGACAGCAAGTTCCCTACTGTTTGCGTCAAAGAGTGCCGCTTTTAAAAAATAGAGAAGGAGTTTTTCATGAATTTTTGTCAGGAAGAGTCACATTTGAACTGACAAAATATGAGCGTTGGGTCAAAATCAGGATTTGGGCCCCCACTTGTTCAACTCGCCCGGTTTCGGGAGAGTGTATCAGAACAAGAGCATTGAAGCGGAAAGGATAGTCTGTTAAACTATATACTAATGTAACAGACTAATTGCTATATATAATTAGTTTGCTTCTTCAGCCAATCGGGACTAGTTGCAATGAATGAAGACAAAAACAAAGATCTAAAAAAGAATTTTCCAAATAGTTTTATTTGGTTTCTTATGGCGGCGTTTATCATCGCTATGATGGTTCAGAGTCTAATGGAGACACGCTTTGCTAGTGTTTCTTTTAGTTATCAACTGGAACATTTAGTCAATTTGCAGCTGATCCAGCCGGAAGATAGTCGAAAAACAGCTCTTAACGACAATCTTGTCACCTTTGGTGGTAAGTTTCGCGATCGTTATACTGAAGAGGGTAAACGTCGTTATAAGTTTTTAGAACTTCTGAACACAAATCATGAGCTAAAGAGTGAGAAGGATCAAGCTGAGCAGGAGCTGAAGCAGCTAAAAGAAAAGATTGATGATGCTGCCGACTGGTTTCTACATTTAAGTGGAGTTCCAATTCCAGCGAATGGCTATGTCGTTGTTGACGACCTTTCTAGGCATCAAGGGCAAGATCATAGCGTTGTCATCCAGCAACTTTCAAATAAACAAGTTCAAAGCCTGCCTCAGTTGCAAGAGAGTTTTCATCAGCTAACAGCTAGCTCTTCCGATCAAACCGTTCAGCGCTTTGGCCGTGATCTTTCGGAAATGATTCGTAACTTCCGTTCACCTTTATTGGGGATTGGAAGCGAAACGATTAAGCAATCTCTTAAAAACCTAGAGCAGCAGATCACGGATACCAACAACCAATCTGGTTTAAGTCATACACAAAAATTAGCTTCCTACAGCGCAGCTCTGCAATCTCTTCAAGAAGTCGTCAATGAATTAAACCAGCAAGATGACCATGTTCGTCTATCAAAGCTGCGCAGCGTACGTAATTATAATGAAGAAATTCAAGAGTTTGAGAGACTATCCACAAAGTTGGAAGATAACCAAGCTCAGTTGGATAAAGCACGCCAAGCTGTCAACCAGGTAATCTGGTTTTTTAATAACAAAGAGATCTCTACACGTGTTTTAGAACAGCAAGATCCAGAGCAGTTTCACCAATGGTTTATTAACTCCAAAGAGGAGTGGGATAACTTTACAAATAATCGTGGCGGGGTCTTTAAAGCTCCTGATCAACCGCTCAACACTGTTTTGGAAAAAACATTTAAGAGCGAAGAGCCTGCTCCCAATTATTTGAGCTATCTCTTTACCCTACTGCCTGTCTTGCTAGTCATCCTTGTTCTCTATTTCATCTTCTCCAGACAGATGAAAGGCGTTGGAACAAATGCAATGAATTTTGGAAAATCTCCCGCTAAGCTCTTAACCAAAGGCTCTTCCCGCGTCACATTTAAAGATGTCGCCGGTGTCGATGAAGCCATTGAAGAGCTTCAAGAGATTGTCGAGTTTCTGAAAAACCCGCAAAAGTTCACTTCACTAGGTGGACGCATTCCAAAAGGTGTCTTATGTGTGGGACCTCCAGGAACAGGTAAAACATTGATTGCAAAGGCTGTTGCCGGTGAAGCCGACCGTCCCTTTTTCTCAATATCGGGTTCCGACTTTGTCGAGATGTTTGTTGGTGTCGGCGCTAGCCGTATCCGAGACCTCTTTAATGAAGCCAAAAAGAATGCTCCTTGCATTATCTTCATGGACGAAATCGATGCCGTAGGACGTCACCGCGGCGCTGGCATCGGCGGCGGTCATGATGAGCGTGAGCAGACGCTTAACCAGCTTCTTGTAGAAATGGATGGCTTTGATACCAATGAGGGTGTCATTTTAATGGCTGCCACTAACCGTCCCGATGTCTTAGATAAAGCACTTTTGCGACCAGGTCGTTTCGACCGCCGAATCATGATCGGTCTGCCTGATATCAAGGGTCGCTATGATATTCTTAAAGTGCATGCTCGCCGGATTAAAATGGATCCATCGGTTGATTTGATGAAGATTGCTCGCGGGACTCCTGGTGCTTCCGGAGCCGATTTAGCTAACCTTCTAAACGAAGCAGCTCTTTTAGCTGCCCGCCGCGGCCGTACCGCTGTGACGGAAGAAGAGACCAAAGAGGCACGCGATAAGGTTCTGTTTGGTAAAGAGCGTCGTAGCTTGGAATTGGATGAAAACGAGAAGCGCACAACGGCTTACCATGAAGCAGGCCATACAATCGTTGGGCTTCTAGTCGAGCATGCCGATCCGGTTGAAAAGGTGACAATTATTCCGCGTGGTTTTTCGCTAGGATCGACCATGTTCTTGCCAAAGAAAAACCGCGTCAGCTTCTGGAAAAAAGAGGCTCTCGACCAACTCGCTGTTTTAATGGGTGGACGCGTTGCCGAAGATATCTTTGTCGGTGATCTTTCTAGCGGTGCCCGTCAAGATCTGGAACAGGCGACCCATCTAGCTCGTAGCATGGTCTGTGAATGGGGGATGAGCGATAACCTTGGCCCTGTTGCCTATGACGAGCGTTCCGAACAGGGGCAATACCTCGGCATGAGTAACTACCATGACAAAAAATATTCGGAAGAGACTGCCAAAACGATCGATACGGAAGTTCGTACACTGTTAGAGGCTGCTGTCGCTAGAGCTCGTCAACTAATCTTAGAGCATCGCGATCAAGCTGAGCTCATGGCTCTGATGCTCATTGAGTTTGAAACTCTCGATAGCGAAGATATTCGTAAAATTCTCAATAAAGAGTGGGATATCCAAGATAAACGCGATCGATTGAAAAAAGCGGCTGAGCTGCACAAAAAACCGGCTGCGACTCCACCGCCACCACCCCCTCCTCCGGATGGCAAACCTTTGCCTCTAATCTCTCCCTATCAAGGAGATGTGAGAGCATAATTTGATGTAGCGTAGGCTTTAGAGGTAATTGCAAAATTCAAGTTACACGGAGAAAATTTAGTAACCGAGTGTTTTGTTTTGATTTAAAAAACTGGGGCTAAAGAGTATATGGAGTGCGGCGACTTGTCGCC
>CAZZJE010000040.1:0-12285 GCA_964654295.1 uncultured bacterium
TTGCAATTACCTCTTTAGCCTGCGCTTGTTTTTGCAGGTTTTAACCTGCAAGAATAGAGGCTCAATCCTACGCTACAACCTTAAAAGTCGTCGATAATTTTCCAGAGCTCTTTACGATTACTGCCTTTGACTAACACAACATCCCCTGCCGAAACAATCTGTTTGAGGGCCTTTAAAAGGTCATCTCGATCATGAAAGAGCTTGGCTTCTCGCCCTGCTCGCCGCCAAACCTCTAACATCGGCTGACACTCTTCTCCCAAACAAAAGAGCTGGTCCACACAATCCAACGCCACCTCTCCAGCTGTCGTGTGGCATTCTTCAGAAAAATGGCCAAGCTCTGGCATAGGACCCAACACGGCAATCTTTCTATGGCCTTTGGCCAGCTGCGGAAGCAGCTCTAAAGCTGCTTTGACAGAAGGAAGGGCTGCATTATAGGAGTCATTAAAGAAAGTAATGCCTCGTTTTTCGACACGTTGAAACCTTCTTTCAGGCAAATTCAAAGTTGGTATCCCCTCTTGAATCTCTTCCCAAGACAATCCATACGTATGAGCGACAGCTGCAGCCGCTAAAAAGTTGTGTCGATTATGCTCGCCGGGTATAGGCAATGCAGGAAAGGTCTCTATTTTACCCTCAAAACGGATGGAGAATCGGTCGGGAAGTGAGTCAACTAATTCATAATCGGCTGGAACATCACTTTTTGAAGAAAAAGTCCGCTTTTTACAACGTCCGATTCGTCTGATATCTACAGAATTGACAATGGCAGCATCGAAAACGCCCCACTCTGTTTTAGGACTTAAAAAGATTTCACCTTTTGCTTTTCCAATGGCTTGAATTGAATCAAAGTTTTCTGCATGTACAAGCGCTACAGTAGTGATTAAAGCAATGTCAGGCGGTGCAATTTCAACAAGCCGTTTCAGCTGTCCTGAGTGAGTCATCGCCATTTCGAGAACTAAAAGCTCTTCGTTTCCTTGACAATGGTTCAAGATTGTCAAGGGAAGGCCTATTTGAGAGTTATAGTTTGCTGGCGAAGTGGCTAGGCGGTAACGTTTAGCAAAAATAGCAGCTAAAATACACTTGGTTGTCGTTTTACCTAAAGAGCCTGTGATGGCGACAATAGGCGTTCCGTAAGAAAGAAGTGTTTTCTGAGCAAGAAGCTGCAGAGCAGCGATTCTGTCAGGATGGCGCATAAGCGGCAAACCAAAGGCATCTCCAGAATAGGAGGGGTCTACAATAGCTGCTACAGCTCCAGAGACTGCAGCTTGAGCTAAAAAACTATGTCCATCGACTTTTGCTCCCTCTAAGGCAAAGAAAAGTGTGCCAGGCTTAACTTCACGGCTATCGACGGCAACAGCCGTTGCGATCCTTCCAGGGAGCTCTACTCGACATCCTAGGAGAGCCGCTATCTCTCTAATATTCGTTCTATGCATTTTCCCTCTCCTAGAATCTCATTTCAAAACCGAAGATAGCAAAGTTAAATCATTATTGGCAAAACTTCAAATTGAGAGTAACAAGGTAAAAAAAAGCGAGCAATGCTTGCACTTAATGTTTGTTTATACACAATCAAATGAAAGCAATACTTTTTTAATGACTTATCCAAACAAGCAATTTCTTAAGAAGATGCAAGAAGCAAAGCGATCAAATATAGTGGCAACAGGGCTGGCAATCTTTGCCATGTTTTTTGGAGCTGGAAACATCGTTTTTCCATTAGCTGTCGGGCAGATCACTCAGGGTTACATTCCCTTTGCTATCATAGGACTTCTAATCACAGGTGTAGTCGTTCCTTTTTTAGGGCTAGTTGTGATGAGTCTCTTCAAGGGCAACTACGTCGCCTTTTTTGGAAGAATCGGACCACGAGCGGGATTTCTACTCGCTGTTGTCATCATGGGATTAATTGGTCCCTTTGGGGCAATTCCTAGATGCATTACTCTGGCTTACTCGACATTGGAAATGTTTATAACACCTCCCTCTCTTCCCCTTTTTAGTCTCTTTTCATGTCTTCTAATTTTTATCTTCTCGTTTCAAGCCGGTAAAATCTTAGATCTACTAGGCTATATTCTCACTCCCCTCTTGCTGATCTCTTTGGGATTAATCGTCTTCTTTGGTTTCTGGAATGCTCCTGAGATGGTTACGGAAGAGCAGCAGATTTTACCAGTTTTTTTCTTAGGTCTGAAAGAGGGATATCAAACCATGGATCTATTGGGAGCCTTCTTTTTCTCTTCGGTCGTCATGGAGGGATTGCGAGAAGACTTTCATCCTGAATCGGGAGCAGACTATAAAAGGCTACTTATTGTCACTTTAAAGGCTTGTACAATTGGAGCCCTCCTTCTTGCTCTAACATACATTGGATTTAGTTGGGTGGCAGCTCTTCATAGCGACCAGCTAGCAGGCTATCCGACAGATAAGCTTTTAGGCGGCATTGCCCATGTTGTGTTGGGATCTTATGCTGGGCTGATCGCTTCAATTGCAACCGCATTGGCCTGTTTAACAACTGCTATTGCCTTAGCAGCTGTCTTCGCTGAGTTTTTACAGCGCGATATCTCCTGTAATAGACTTAGCTATCCTTTTGCCTTGACCATCACTCTAATTGCGACCTACTCCATCTCTATTTTGAAATTTGAAGGAATTGCTCAATTTCTTACCCCCATCTTGCAAATTTGCTATCCAGCTTTAATTGTGCTCTCTCTCCTCAACCTTTTTTACAAACTCCATCGCTTCCAACCTGTTAAAGCTCTCTTTGGGCTGGTTTTGCTCTTATCTTTTATCGCTTTTATTATTGAACACTGGAACTAATCGGTATGGCACAGCTATCTCTCTGGCGCCAAAGCTGCATGGCTTGCTTTAATAAATCACAAACGTGACTTTGCTTTTCTTGAGAAGCCTCTAGCATGTAGCACCAGCAAAAGCAGTCGTAAATTTGAACGAATGAGTGGACCTGCTCTTTTTGGAAGTCGGAACACTGCTTTAACGCTTTGCGAAACTCATCTTTAAAAGAGAGCTCTTTTGTAATAGCGATGACAAAGATGTACTCCTCTCTCTGCTGAATATTCAAAATATTCTCCTGCCCGGAAACTACCTGGTTTTCAACAGCATTTAAAAGCATCATAAAAAGTGTTTTTAAATAGATCGTCTCCAATGTTGTACGCATCAAGACAGGGGTGAGAGAATAAAAGAAATTTTCTAAGAGAAGATCACTATATTTAACATGCTCTCCGATGTGCTTTTTTAAGTCGACTAGAGCTTCATGTTGTTTAAGAATCATTCCTCCATTGTAATCGCGAATAGGACCCAAAACTCTTTCGATCTCCTGCACAACCCACTGGCGGGCTCGATTGAGATCTAAGGTATGATCCAACCGAACAAAACTATCTAATTTTAGTCTAAGGCGAAAAACAACGGCCTCTTTCAAATATTTTTTTCTTAAAAACCCGATCGTTTTACAACGTTCAAGCATAAATTCAAGGTTGGTATTGCTCTGCTTAAACTTCTCTTCTAATGACGGCTCTGCCGGCCTAGCCACGCGGACGAGCGTGACTAAAAAAGAGAGGTGGCTATAGGTCTGCTCATCAAACGAAATCACAATCTGAGGTGGGTCGCTAGAATAGTTGACCTGCTTACTCAGCTGTAAAATGTTCCGCATGATCTCTTCTTCATTCCTCGGCATAAAAACGGGATGAATGAGCTGTTCAATACGATCGCAAAGGGCTAAAGGAAGAATCTCTCGCAGCTGAGTGATTTCATCATCGTTAAACCGCCCCCCATCGTTTTTAGCAACTTCTAGATAAAGCAGCCGCAGCGGCTCCTGGTTTCGCCTTTGAGTATATGAAGAGCCCTCCACAACTTTAACTTGATGCATATGAGTTTTGACCGCTTTAAGAACATGGCGATCGGAAAACAACTCTTTTTCATTCACTAAATTCAATCCAATCGCAATACACAGAACTGGCTGAGTTCGATGGCCCTCTTGATAATGAGCTCGAAAAACTTTTAGTTGAATGTGGCGCCGCTTATTTTCTCGTGTCTGAGAGTCGCGTGCAATTGCTTTCTGCAACAAACGTCTAAAATGGTAGAAGAGAGTAATCAAGTGTGTCAGATGCTCTGCACGGCGAGCAACTCTAAACTCCTCTCTCGTCATAATCATCAAATGCTGCATCTCATTATAGAGATCTTGGCCATAATGTTCTGGCCAACGACGAATAAAATAGGCTATCTGCTCCTGAATTTGAGCATTCTTCTCATCAGGTGTCGACCCTCGCATCTCTAAAATACGACGCGCAGCATAAGGAGATAAAACGCCTAATTTAACTTCTGATTCTATAACAGGCAAATTGCGCTTGATCTCTTCTAACTCTTCTAAACTTTCTAGCTGCACAGTCAAATCACATAAGGTATAGGTCTGATTCGACAGCAAAGGCATTTGAAAATCAACTGCATAAAGCAAGATTACATTTAACCGCCTTCCTAACACAACCCAGCGGCTAAACATCTCAAAAAAAAACTTAAAAGCTCCTTGTTGGTAAGGAAAAAGCGCATAAAAAGAGAAGACTGCAGGAACGGCGTGTGGAATAGGAGAGGTTTTTACCAGAGGTAAAAGCGCATTTAGTTGGCGAATAGATAGCTCTTGATCAGCTGGATCGGTTAGCTCTTGGCTAAATAAATATGCAGGCAAAATTTCATCTAATAAATCTTCGATGGCATGTTGGTAAGCGTGTTGGCGACTTTTAGGATGTCCCAAAAGAAAAGGAGTCGTGATTTTGGGGAAATGCCGATAAGTCATTTTGCGCTCCCTCAATAACTTCGGACCTAAAAAAAATCGCCTAGGTTGCTGCCGTGTGTCCGTATAGCAAGATCAAAGATTTTTGAACACTAAAAAAGGAGGAAAGCAAAACAAAAAAAATTAGAACGATATAACGATGCAACGATAAACTGATTGAAACAATCCACTCCAAATTTCTACGACGAAAATTGATCAATAAGCCAACTTGCAAGCTTGCCACTTTTAGATAATTAAATAGCTGTGCCTGATGCTCACGCATCAAGCTATCACACATTTGAGCTCTACAATTACAGTCTGGTTGACAACCAAATCTGCATGGTAGCGTCCAATTACATTTTCTCTGAAAACCACTTCATAAGGCTTCTCGGTCTCAACTTCCAAGCCTTTTTGCCTCATCACAATCAACAGCGCATTTTTATAAACTCTCTCTAAAAAACGGGACCTAGCTC
The DNA here is from genome assembly GCA_964654295.1 of uncultured bacterium. Lineage (GTDB taxonomy): Bacteria > Chlamydiota > Chlamydiia > Chlamydiales > JABDDJ01 > CAZZJE01. The sequence goes on from CAZZJE010000040.1 coordinate 5,224, forward strand.
TTTCATTACTTCAAAGCAACATCCCAAAATTACGCCTGTCAGCTCCAGATAATCCTGTTCTTTGCATTCTTTCATAGCACTTATCTTTCAATCGTTTAACTCGCTAAAGCAACCTCATAAAACTTGGTGACTTCTCGATTAGCATTCTCTTGAACCCAAGTTCCCTCCTTCTTTCTGCCAGGAAGAAAGGAGCAGACTTTTAAAGGAATCCCGTGCTGCTTTGCCAAATGAACGGAGCGAGGATGCAAGACGTCAGCACCTCGACCTAACAAATGAAGCAGCTGGTCATAGGTAAGCTGATTATAAAATTGTGCATCTGGATCTACAAAAGGATCAGCCGAATAGATTCCTTCGACATCTTTATAGAATTCTACATGCTCTGCCTCTAATGCAATTGCTAAAGCCACTGCAGAAGTATCGGAACCGCCTCTTCCCAATGTTGTAATTTCGCCTTCGCTGCTCACTCCTTGAAAACCGGCCACAATTACAACCCGACCCACATCTAAGTGAGGAAGAATGCGATGCGGCCTTACGTCAATAATTGAAGCTTGCGTGTGCCGTGAATTTGTAATAATCCCACACTGGCTGCCAGTAAAACTACGCGCTTCGCATCCGATACGATGAAGTGCCATTGCTAAAAGAGAGCTACTCACTCGTTCTCCTACAGTAACGAGCATATCATACTCGCGTTGCGGAGGCTCAGGATGCACCTGATAAGCTAGAGCAATTAGTTGGTCGGTTGTATCTCCCATCGCACTGACAACGACTGCCAAACGAGAATATTGCGCTTGACGCTGCTGGATAATCTGTGCAATCTGTGTAAAATGATCAGGAGTTGCCACGGCTGCTCCGCCAAATTTTAAGATCAGTGTGTCATGCCGCATGGAAACATCCTTGCTCAATATGTTTCTATTCTTTATAATTAACGATAGAGCTTTGATCTTCAGCAAGACAGTGTAATGACTTGTAACGATCCATTCAAGAAATTCTGATTTTAAATTATCCCTTCCATGTTTGAACTAGAAAAGAGCTTTCATTTTGAAGCTGGTCATGCCTTGTGTCATCATGATGGCAAATGCCGTCGTCCACATGGCCACTCATATATTTTAACAGTCCAGCTTCAAGCGGACGAGCTAATTAAAGATGGCCCTAAAAGAAACATGGTTATGGATTTTAATGACTTAACAGAAATCGTCAAAAAAATGATAAATAGCTATTTTGACCATCATTGGCTGAATGAAAAGCTGCAAAGCGACTCTCCAACAGCAGAATTTATCGCCCAATGGATCTATCACCACCTTAAACCTCAAATCCCATTGTTAACAGCTGTCTCTTTGCATGAAACTGCAACATCGAAAGTGACCTATCGACCCGGTTAAGTTTATTTCAGAAGCCTTTTTCCTCTGAGAGGAGAAGCTAACTTGCTGTTGCTTTATTTATTTACCTTCTGTTAAGCTCGCAGCTTTAGTACAACAATAGGAGAAACCTTTAAATGACAAATGAATCGAAATATAGCTGGACTGCCGACAACATCGTCGATGATGTCGATTTCCAGAAAGAGGATGCCGAAGCCTTCAAAAACTTACTGCAACAGCAAGGAGAGCAAGTTTCTGAAGACAAATCGATGGTTCCCGGCTCTATTTTGAAAGGGCGCATCGTAGAAATCACCAAAGACCATGTCGTTATCGATGTAGGGCTTAAATCTGAAGGCATCGTTCCGATCGAAGAATTTTCTGACCCATCCGTTTTAGTTCTTGATGCTGAAGTTGAAGTCCTTCTTGATCAACCAGAAGACAACAATGGTCAAATTGTTCTATCTCGTGAGAAAGCTGAAAAACAGCGTCAGTGGGAATACATCTTAGAAAACTGCGAAGAGGGCTCGATCGTAAAAGGTAAGGTCATTCGCAAAGTAAAAGGCGGCTTAATGGTCGATATTGGTATGGAAGCCTTTTTACCAGGCTCCCAAATCGACAACAAGCGCATTAAAAATCTTGATGACTATCTCGATAAGACATTTGATTTCAAAATTCTTAAGATCAATATCGATCGCAAAAATGTCGTTGTCTCCCGTCGCGAACTTCTAGAGGCAGAGCGGCTCTCTAAGAAAGCTGAAATTTTAGAGACAATCCAAGAGGGTGATGTTCGTGAAGGAATCGTTAAAAACATCACTGACTTTGGCGTCTTCTTAGATCTCGATGGCATTGATGGCTTGTTACATATTACTGACATGACATGGAAGCGTATTAAACATCCTTCTGAAATGGTTCATCTGGGCCAGAAGCTCGAAGTGATTATTCTCAATGTCGACCGCGAAAAGGGCCGTGTTGCTCTTGGATTGAAGCAGAAAGAGTCTAATCCTTGGGAACAGATCGAAATGAAATACCCGCCAGGAACTCGCGTTCATGGCAAGATTGTCAACTTACTTCCTTATGGCGCTTTCATTGAAATTGAGCCAGGCATTGAAGGACTCATCCACGTTTCTGAAATGTCTTGGGTTAAAAACGTTTCCGATCCTAGCGAAGTGGTCAAAAAAGGCGACGAAGTCGAAGCAATTGTTCTCTCCGTTCAGCGCGAAGAGGGTAAAATCTCTTTAGGTATCAAGCAGACAGAGCATAATCCTTGGGATGACGTTGAAAGAAAATATCCTGTTGGAAGCAGCGTAAAAGCAGAGATTCGCAACTTGACGAACTATGGTGCTTTTGTTGAACTCGAGCCAGGCATTGAAGGTCTTATCCACATTTCCGACCTGAGCTGGATTAAGAAGGTTTCACATCCTTCCGAAATTCTACGCAAGGGAGATTCTGTTGATGCAGTTGTTCTTTCAGTTGACAAAGAAAGCAAAAAGATCACACTGGGTGTTAAGCAGCTTAGCTCAAATCCATGGGAAAGTATCGAAAAGACAATGCCCGTTGGATCTTTAGTCAAAGGTAAAGTGAGCAAAATTACAGCCTTTGGTGCTTTTGTTGAGCTAGAGAGTGGAATCGAAGGATTGATCCATGTTACTGAACTATCAGATCAAGCCTTTGGCAAAGTCGAAGATGTTGTCGCAAAAGGTGATGAAGTTGTTGCAAAGGTCATCAAATTAGATTCTGAGCACAAAAAAATAGCTTTATCAATTAAAGAATATTTGATTGATAAGAATCAGTGTAATCATGATGACATTATTGTCACAGCTCCAAAAGCTCAGCGTGGCAAAAAAGAGAAAGATCAAGAGCAATCCTCCAAACATCAAGAAGATGAAGATGAGGATGAAGAGGATTTTTCATAGACAAAGCTAGAAAAGGGCTTTTATAAGCCCTTTTCTAGATAAATGCAGCTTACGAGGTAAGCAGCGGTAATAGTCTTTTTTAGAAGTGCTCTTCGAAGAGATGCAATGTTAGCTAGACTTCACAAAAAGACAAATATGACCGCCTCAACAATCAAACTAAACTCTGATGCCTGCATCAGGGACATATCAAAAGAATGAGTGAGCGGTGAAGCCACAGAAATGGACTAATCTCCTCGAAAATAAATCCCAAAGCAAACCAGCACTCTCTGAACTAAGCTACCGCAAGCAGGGCATGAGAGCCTACTATACAGAGCCAGCGATACATCAGAGATCGCGCAACGGGCGTGAGGATAAAAAAACCGATGAATAAAGAGCTAATTGCAATATTTGAATATTTAGAGCGAGAAAAGGGGATTCAACGCGAGATCGTCATTCAAGCAATTGAAGAATCTCTACAAGCTGCAGCTCGTAAAAATATTAGTGGTGCCTACAATGTCACCGTTTCAATCCATCCTAAAACTGGAGATATCCAGGTATATAGTGAAAAGGAGATCGTTGAAGTTGTAGAGGTCCCTTCTCAAGAGATCTCTTTAGAAGAGGCACAAGAGCTTGACCCCGATGCTGAAGTTGGCCAGTTTATCGATGTCGTTGTCACACCTAAGGATTTTGGTCGCATTGCAGCTCAAAAAGCGCGTCAAATTATCATTCGCAAATTACGCAGTGCTGAGCGAGATGTCATTTTCGAAGAGTATCGCCATCGGGTGGGAGAGCTGATTTCGGGGACTGTAAAGCGTTTTGTTCGCGGCGCTAATCTTATCATCGATCTAGGAAAAGTTGAAGCGATCCTTCCCATGCGCAACTACCCTAAAAACGAGCGGTATCAAATTGGCGACAAGGTTCTCTGTCTCATTTTAGCTGTCAATGATGCTGAAAATGGGGGCGCTGAGGTTGTCCTGACTCGTAGCCATCCTGAATTTGTGAAGAAGCTGATGGAACAAGAGGTTCCAGAAATTAGTGATGGCACGGTCATCATCGACAAGATCGTTCGCGATGCAGGTTATCGCACAAAAATGACTGTGCGTTCAGAAGATCCTAAGGTCGATCCAATTGGCGCTTGCGTCGGCATGCGTGGCATGCGCGTTAAAAATGTCGTTCGTGAACTTCACAACGAAAAAATAGACATTATTCCTTTCTCCACTGATCCAATCGAGCTTTTAGAAAATGCGATGGCTCCGATTGAAATTCGAAAGATCAATGTGAACGAGGAAGAGAAGCGTCTGACTCTCGTCGTCGAAGATGACGACTTCGCAACAGCCATCGGCAAACGCTGGATGAATGCCCGCTTAAATGGCCAACTTATCGGCTATGAGCTAGACGTTCAACGCATGACCGACTACCATCGTTCAATGGCGATCCAACGCACCGAACTGGCTACAGCTGAAGATCCAACTCTGGATCTACGATTGGAAGGGATTGAGGGAATCCATCCGCTTATTTTTGAAAATCTTGCGGCAGAGGGCTACAACACTCCAAGAGCGCTTCTACTGGCTGCTCCCGAGGTTCTGGCCAAGCTGCCAGGTATCAGCTTAGATATGGCTGAGAAAATTATGGAACAAATTCGCAAACAGAGGATGTAGCGCTTTGGCTAAACAACTCAAAATAAACATTAAAAACGCTCAAATTGCTCAAGCGCTTCAATCCGGTAAACCGAAAGAAGAGGCGGCTGAAGAGAAATCAGAAGGTGCAGGACGTGCTCCCCGTGCTAAACGTGAAAGCACGGTAGCTAAAGCATCGGAAGAAACAGGGAAGGCCGCTTCAAAAGATTCAAAAGATCAGAAAAAAGAAGAAGCCCCTAAAGTTAAAGCACGTACTAAGTCCGCTTTTTCTGGCCCCCTTCCTGAAACAAAGAGCAAAGAAGCTCCTAAAGAGACAAAAGAGAGCGAACCACGTCGCCCTGAAAGCCCAACCATGAAAGCCAATGCAGCTTTAAGGCGTGAGCTATTTGGTGAAGAGGCAGAAGAGGAGCTGGTGCGATCCCAAAAGGCAACTAAGCGTCCTAACCCGCTGCTTTCGGATGTCGAAGCCTCTACTCCAACTGGAGAGAGTTCTCCTTCGACCTCTCTTCAAGAATATAGCGCTGCAGCCGCTAAAGAATCAGAAAAAGAGCAGATTCCACCAAAAGCAGTGGAACCTATAGAGTCAATTTCTAAATCACAAGCTCCTAGAACTCCAGAGCCAACCATTCCTCCCATGGCATCCATACAACCTAAACCAGCTGAAGACGTTTCCGAAGCTGCTAAAACAGAACCTCCTCCGTTTAACTATCCAAGACAACGCTATCCTTCCACTCAAGGAACACAAGAGAGTCGCTCCCATGAGCGAGAACATGAGCGTCCTCAGCGAGATTATAGCCAAAGCAGAGACTCTTTCCATGGAAGGGAATCTCAAGGCAGAGAGTCTCATGGCCGAGAAGGAAGAGAATCTTATGGCAATCGCGAAGGGCAAAGCTCGCGTTCTCACTATGGTCAAGGCCGTGAAGGTCAAGGACATGGACAACGTGCTCCTTACGGTCAAGGCCGTGAAGGTCAAGGCCAAGGACATGGGCAACGTGCTCCCTATGGTCAAGGTCGCGAAGGCCAAGGTCATAGACCCTATCCTCCAAGAGAAGGTAGAGAAGGCCGTGAAGGTCAAGGCTATAGACCCTATCCTCCAAGAGAAGGCCGTGAAGGTCAAGGCCACAGGCCCTATCCTCCAAGAGAAGGTAGAGAGAGCCGCGAAGGTCAAGGTCATAGGCCCTATCCTCCAAGAGAAGGTAGAGAGGGCCGCGAAGGTCAAGGCCACAGGCCCTATCCTCCAAGAGAAGGTAGAGAGGGACGCGAAGGCCAAGGCCATAGGCCCTATCCTCCAAGAGAGGGCAGAGAAGGTCATGCTCCAAGAGCTCACTATGGCCAAAGGGATAGTCGTGAAGGGCATCCTCCCCGCTTTTCTGAGCCACGAGAAAAACTTGGCCCTACCGGTAAGCATATCAATGATCTGTTGCCGCCTCGCTATCAGTCTAAATCTCGCTCTGACATGCCAATATCCCCCAATCAAGCTGTCCCTGCGAAGGCACTTGAAGCAAGAAGTGGAATCGATCGCAGTGAAAAGCGTCCAAAGTCAAAACCCAAAGGCTTTGGCACGGCTTTAGAAGATGAATTGTCAGGACAAGAGAAGCCCGCTGCTGCAAAAGGCTCCAAATTCAAAGATTTTCACGATGTCAAATCGACTAAACGCAAAGAGAGCTCTTCGTTTGATGCACGCGACCGCCACGGTTTACGCGGATTAGAAGATGAAGGCTCAACAGGCTGGCGTAAGCGAAGACACGCTAAGACTGTGGCAGCACAAGAAGACACGACGATTCGTCCAACCAGCCTAAAAATTCGCCTGCCTATCGTCTTAAAAGACTTGGCAGCTGAAATGAAGCTAAAATCTTCGCAGCTAGTTGCTAAACTTTTCTTACAAGGTGTCACCGTAACATTGAATGACATTTTAGAAGATGAGGTTGTTGTTCAACTGCTTGGCCAAGAATTTGGATGTGCCATTCAAATTGATACAAGCAATGAGAAACGTATTCGTATTACCGACAAAACGATCAAAGAGGAGATCACTGAATTTGATCCTGAGCAGCAATTCCTGCGCGCTCCTGTCGTCGCCTTTATGGGTCACGTTGACCATGGTAAAACGAGCTTGATCGATACCATTCGCAAGAGCAACCGAGCTGCTGGTGAAGCGGGTGCAATCACACAGCATATTGG
>CAZZJE010000041.1:0-12121 GCA_964654295.1 uncultured bacterium
TGTGCCTGCCCGTTGGGCCTCATCACACAACAATTTTGAAGTCCCTTTTTTAATTGTGCCGCCCTCTTCGAGGCCTAACCCAGAGCTCTGTTATTAAAACCCCTCTAAAGTCAAGAAAAAGATATGTCAATCTGCAAGGACAAGTCACCACACTCCAAAAGTAGTCTCAAACGCTTCGCGTTACGATCGTTTTTTGGCAAAAAAAGATCAAATAAACTACTGCCAGGGTTTCCTCACTGTCTACGTTGAGGATAGCGAAGCCGGGATAACAAAACATGAAACTAAGTTGAAGCGCATCGAACAGGCTTATATTGAACATCGTTTCCAGCGAACAGAAGGAAAAGATCTTCTAATAGAACAGCGTAAAATTCAAGTGCATCAAATTAGTGATTGTTCCCAATTTGACTCCTTGGTTTCAAACTTAAGAGAAATCAAATCTTAATTGATAGGACAAAGCAAAGAGCTTTGTCTCTGTCATCCCTTTGATTCTTATTGCTCCTTTTTAGAGCCCTTTTTTGTTAGTCTTCAGATGTTAAAGATCTAACCAGATAGCTTTTACTCAAGATCGATTCGCGAACTTCTGCTAGTGCAACTGCCATGATTTGATCTAGCTCGGCAATTTTCATCGCAACGACACCCTTTTCACCGTTGGTTTTAATACGAGCGTCCGATTGTACACTAAATCCGCTTTCGACTTCTGGATAGATTAAAACCTGATGCAAATAGTCAATCACATGTGCAGCTTGACTGTGTGACTCGTAACTTGCTGGATAGCGAACTTTATTGTGAATGCCTTCCATAGAAGTAACTAATTTTAAAGAGCTCAGCTGGCAACGCTCTGCCATCTTCGACAAGTGGCGCCGATACTCCTTTACACCTGTTCTCTCATAAATAATCACGCTAAATCCTTCCGCTGCAATTTCATGTAGCCAATGAATTATCCAAGAGGCATGTAAAATAGCTTCGGAAGTATTCTTTTGCTCAGGCAGCTTGGTAACGAGCTCTTTTAACGAGGTTGACATCGCTTGGATTTGCTGAATTTTTTTGTAGGGCAGATGCGCATCTGTTTTTTCGGGTGCTTCAGCAGTTAGTCGTCTAATAAATGCCTCCCATTGGTTTAATTCTTGCAGTGTCGCTTTTAAGGGTAAAATTGGGTTCTCTAAAGGCTTTGGAAGCGTAGGCAGACATTGACCATAGGCTTCAGCGGAAAGATGGCGCTGCATCAGATGTGTTAAATGCTGCTTCCCTTGTTTTAACAACTCGGCTGTCAATGTCTCAATTTCAGAAGCATCTAGCTTCTGAGGCTCTCTTGCCGCTAAGAAAATCTTTTCAAGCAGGGGAGGTATCTTCACATCCTCTTGATAGAGATCTTTTAAGTATGAGTAGCGATCATGCTCCTGATTCCAGAAACGAATCCATTCGTTAACATAAAGAAGTGTCTGAACAATTGAAGGAACCTCTTCCTGTTGCGTTTGTTGATGAAGGTAAACTAAATGATGAGAGGCATCATCAAAATTAGAGAGCTCCATGGTGTAGGCTTGTTCAATCGCCCAAGCTAATGTTCCTGAGACGAGGCAAAGACGCGAATAGGGAGAGAGCTGTCGCGAAAAATCACTGTTTTCCAAAGTAATAAGTTGATTTAGATGCCAGCATAGGTTGCGTGCTGTATGAGGTTGCCGAATTGATTTCGGCATCTCTAAAAGGATAGTGGTAAAAAAGGCTTGCGTCAGCTGGTTAAAGTCGAGTTCTATAGATGGTGCTGCAGCTTTTGCTTCTTTTAATAAATGTGGAGTTGATACAGAAAGCTCAGGTGAAAAAGTCTGCTTATTTGATTGGACGACTTTCTTTTTTACTTCCTTCTCTTGAGGTTTTTTACCCGAGGAGGCTTTCTGTTTGCTCTTTTTTTTAGGGGTCGCTTGGGTCGAACTGCCTTTAGGTTTTTTTTCTTGAAAACTGCCAATTGGATCACAGGCAATGATAAAGGCTGGATGGGACAAAGGCTCAGATTTGTAAAAGCTTTCTTCCCACACACACTTTTGTTTGGGATCTCCTAGCAACTTTGTAATCGCTACTTTGTGCGTTTTAAAAATTTTGCAAATCGCTTGAAGGTCTCTGATATTTTCACAAAGACCCAGACTGCCAATTTGGTGGCAGCGATGTAAATGATCTAAAGGGGGTCTTAATTCAGGCGAACTGTTAAGACTTGTTCCAGCCAAATGCCCAAATGAAGCTCCAAGATTATCCAGCATTTGACTTAGCTTCTCTTCCAGAGCTATAAACTGATCGGGTTGTGTCCAATCAATTTTATTGAGCTGTTGTAAAATCGAAAAATAGGTAGGCCTTTTTTCATCCAGCCAGGCTTGCACATCTTCTACTGCAGTTAATTGCTGTTTTAAATAGGTGCTCAGCGCAAATTGAATCGCTGCAATGGGACTGAAACTTTGCCATATCTCATCCTTTTGAAAATTTTCGATGAATCGAGACAGCTCTTGGCATAACCAATCAAAGTTTTCTGTTGCATCGCGAATGCAAGATTGAATGCGGTATAAAAGCTGAGGAAACTTAATTGAAAGGCAATATTGAGCCTGATCACGAGTAAAATATTGGATGAAATTCTGTTGCTTATCTCCACGGCGAGCTTCATTAGAATAGATCACAACTAAAGGAACTAATAAGGTTGGATAGCAATCTTCTTCGAGAAAAGGTAAAAGAGCTGATTTAAACATTTGAAAATGTGAGATATTACAATGGTATTTTTTCAAAAGCGTTTCACAAATGTTTAATAGGCAATTAATTTTTTTCCGTGTCCGGTCGCGTCCAGTAGAGCTATTGGAGGTGTCATCCAAAAGGGCAGTTAATTCAATTCTAAATTGTTGGATAAAGGGAAGCAGATCTGAACGGGCTTGATTTTGATTGGTAGATAAAAGAGAAAGCTCAATATTTTCGCGAAGCAAGAGAATGAAGACATTAATTAGCTGCAAATTTTCATGATGCGCTTTTAAATACTTCTTTAATGTCCCTAACAGCTGATTGGCCCTGTTCATGCAATCGAAGATCTCATCATTCACCTTCTTTGCATTTTCAAAAATTTTTTTAGCCTCCAATTCCTGAAGGTTGCTAGCAGTCAACCTCAAAATCTGCTTGTTAGAAAGATTGAGAAATTTACTCTTTATAATTTTTAATGTGGTGGTATTCTGAATCGCAGGGACTTTTCCTATTAAAAAATAATCTAAAATAGAAGTGTTTAAATTTTTGATAGGAAAAGGAAAGGAAGAATTAAAAGAGGTCATAAACCCTTTAGGGAAATAGTTTTAAAATTGAAGCGAAGTTTATTTAGGGTGTATTAATCTTGTATAAAGATTTGCAAACTACAGAAATCGCATTGTTTGTGAAGTGATCTGGAAGAAAGACGTCAGGCAAAGTTTTTAAGATTTGCCCGCCGTCCATTAAGTCCTTTGTCTCTTATCATTTACTGAGCAGCAAGGCTGAACTATTAGCTGCAATTAGATATGCTGAAGCCATGGTACTGCCATCCATGCATTGCGGAACGATAGAGTCGTCGGCAACATAGAGGTTTGCCATAGACGAGCCCGCGGCTTTTAGGCTGGCTGAGATCGAACAGTGCTAAGCAGATCCCTGGAATAGGATTGGCAATAGCCAAACGTAATTCTCTTACATCGGGATCTCCTCCGATGTAAAGTTGTTTTTTATTTAGCGCTGGGCATGTATCCATTCATAAAAGGTGTAAATAAGTAATACTCCAAAGAAAATGAGAGTAAAGAGACAGATTCTTTTGCCCGTTGTAGGTGGATAGGGATCAAAAAAGAGAATGTAAGAGCAGATGGTAATAATTGTGAGGGACGCGATTAAGAAGAAGCCATAAATCACAATCAACGCATGATTTCCAACAAATAACATGGTGATAAGCAAAATCGTAAGTGCTGCTGATATGGCAGCGACAATGGCATAAGGAAGGTTGAATCTACCAGCAGCAGAGCTCGCACGAGCAAGCCTTAAGCAATAGGCTGAAAAGAGAAAACAGAAGATAGCCAACAGGGCTTCTAAGGAATGGGATGGCATTTTTTTAATCTACTTAAAACACTACAAGTTCTGAAATTTTTAAATGGAAAGACGCAAACATACTTCTATGCATAGACCAATTCCGCAAGGTGTCGTTGGAAGAAATATGTGGAGTGCGGCGACTTGTCGCCGCTTTTTTGCTCGCTTCGACTTGTCGAAGCGTTGAAAGCCCTACTATTTAAATCTTTTTCTGGTATCCCAACATCTCGACAAGTCGAGATGAACAAAAAGCGGCGACAAGTCGCCGCACTCCAAAACAGCCTCAAACGCTTATTTTGTAAACGTTTCTCCTTTTTAAAAGTAGCCGTAGCTTTTTACCGCAATTAATCGGTATTGATCAACTCCTTGTGCTGCTGCTTAAAGCTTTTACGAGGGAAGACCTCTTGATCAATTAGCACAATTTTACCCTCTTGAACAGTCACTAAGCAGCGACGGCCTTCGTCGGGTGACTCGAGAAGCTTCGTGGCCACAGGTTCTTCCAGATACTCTTCAACTGTACGACGCATTGGACGAGCTCCCATCTCTGGCTGCTGGCTTCCAATGTCAACCAAAAACTCTTTGGCTGCGTCGTCGACGTTGAGGAAGATCTCACGACGATTAAGGCGCGCTTGCAACTTGGCAATTTCTTGATCGACAACTTTCAGTAAGCTTTCGCGATTGAGCGTTTTAAAGATGACAATATCATCTAAACGGTTAATCATCTCCGGCTTGAACTTCTTGCTGATCTCTCGCTTACATGTCGCGCGGATCTGCTCATCCGACATAATGCCTGGGCGAGCACCAAAGCCGACTTGAGTGTTATGGCTGATTAGATCGGCTCCAACATTTGAAGTCATAATAATGACTGTATTACGGAAGTCGATCTTACGTCCAAAGGAGTCTGTCAGACGTCCCTCTTCTAAAATCTGCAAAAGGATATCCATGACATCGGGATGCGCCTTTTCGATCTCATCAAATAGAACGACAGAGTAGGGCCTTTGACGCACACGCTCAGTCAGCTGTCCACCCTCTTCATGGCCTACATAGCCTGGAGGCGATCCAGTCATACGGCTGACGGCAAACTTCTCCATATATTCAGACATGTCAACCTGGATGAGGGCATCTTCGCCGCCAAAGAGGTTGATTGCAAGCAGGCGAGCCATCAAAGTTTTTCCAACGCCCGTTGGTCCAAGGAACATAAAGGCTCCAATGGGGCGATTGGGATCTTTAATGTCGGCACGGCTGCGGCGGATGGCACGGCTGATCGTTTTGAGCGCTTCATCTTGGCCAATGATATTTTGACGCAAGTGCTCTTCCATCTTCAGCACTTTCTGCGTCTCACCTTCCGTCAAGCGATTGATCGGAATTCCCGTCTGCTTGGCAACAACGGTGGCGATATCATCGGCATCGACGACAGCTTCAAATTCCTTCTTATTCATCTCCCACTCAGTACGGAAGCGCTGCAGCTCCTCACGCAGGGCTTTTTCGCGATCACGCAATTTTGCCGCTTTCTCATACTCTTGCTTGCTAATCGCCGTGTCTTTGGCTAAACGCACCTCTTCAATTTCCGCCTCTTTTTTGCTGATATCTTGAGGCTGGTTCATCGTTGAAACGCGCTTTTTAGCTCCCGCTTCATCTAACAGGTCGATCGCTTTATCTGGCAAGAAACGCCCTGCGACATAACGATCGGATAAGATCGCAGCGGCAGAGATGGCCTCTTCTGTATAGACAACTTTATGATGCTCTTCATACTTGCCTTTTAAGCCAATTAAGATCTCAACGGTATCGTTGACATTTGGTGGCTGTACGATAATCTTTTGGAAGCGGCGCTCTAAAGCGGCATCTTTTTCAATATGCTTGCGGTACTCATCGATCGTTGTGGCACCAATACATTGGATTTCACCGCGAGAGAGAGCAGGTTTTAAGATGTTAGAGGCGTCGATAGCACCTTCGGCGGCACCAGCACCGACGATGGTATGTAGCTCATCGATGAAGAGTAGAATGTTACCATTCTTTTTGATCTCTTCCATCACAGCTTTGATGCGCTCTTCAAACTGACCGCGATATTTTGTTCCAGCGATCATTAGGGCTAGGTCGAGTGTGATCAGCTTCTTTTTGCGTAAGATATCGGGAACATCGCCGCGAACAATCGCTTGAGCCAAACCTTCAACGATAGCTGTTTTACCGACGCCAGCCTCTCCAACTAAAACAGGGTTGTTTTTGCGGCGGCGGCAAAGGATTAAGATTAAGCGCTCAACCTCTTCTTTACGTCCAATGACCGGATCCATCTTGCCTTCGCGGCAGATTTCGGTGAGGTCGTGGCCATAGGCTTTGAGGGCCGGCATCTTATCCGCCAGGCCATTGCTCGGCTTTTCAAACGGCTTTTGTCCGCCACTAGGATTAGATCCTGGTGTATTGCTTGGAGGCGGGGTAGCACTGCCAATCGGAGGAAGCTGCAGATTAAATGTCTCAAGCTCTTTTAAAACCTCTTTGCGCACCTCGTTGAGGTTAACATTGAGATTTTCTAAAACCTGAGCAGCCACTCCATCTGTTTGACGAAGCAGTCCAAGTAATAGATGCTCTGTTCCTACATAATTATGATTGAGGTTGGCTGCCTCCTGGCTGGCTAAACTGAAAACAGTTTTGACCTTTCCTGTAAGAGCTGGATCTCCATAGACTTGAATTTCAGGTCCATATCCAACGAGTCGCTCAACCTCGTTCCGGACCGTTTCAAAGTCGATGTTCATGTTTCGCAGAACGTTAACTGCAACCCCTTGTCCTAGCTTAAGAAGACCTAAGAGAATGTGCTCCGTTCCGAGATAGTTATGATTAAGCCGCTGGGCTTCTTTCTTAGCGAGTTTAATCACCTGCTTCGCGCGATTGGTGAATTTGTCAAACATAGGATCACTCATAAATTGAATTCACACCTATTTGTGAATGAGGGATTGGTTGCGTTACGATACTCTTGGGCTTACTTTAGACGGGACTTGCCTTTTTTTGCAAACCGATTTCCCTAGTTTTAATAAAGTTTAAAATATGCCTAAAAACCATGTTTGAAGGCATAATTAAATGTTTTACTGTTTAAGCAGGTGCTAGCGACTCCTGCTCTTCAGGATCGAGTTGGCCTAAATGACTCTCCCACTCCTTCACATATTCCAATAATTGCTTTTTATTGGGATGTGTTTGCAGAAACTGTAGGTTATGAGGCTGACTGCAAAAATGGGCGATTTTAGCGAGCAGATGCAAATGGCTCTTGTCGTCTCCTGCAAAGAGGAAAAAGAGCGTATGGACTGGCTTTCCATCCAGAGCTCCATAAGCAATCGGTTGATCTGGCTGGGCGACAAAAACGGCGTTGCTATGGTTTTTTAGAAGAAAGTCGCGTGTATGGGGAACGGCGATGCCTTGGTTTAAAGCTGTAGGCTGTAGACGCTCTCTATCTAAGAGTAGAGCGCTCAACCCCTCGGGATCGGCATTAAGGGTTGGGGAAATCTGTTCAGAAACTTCACGGATTAAACCCTCTTTAGTTGTATTAGAAAAAGATGTTAAAACATCTCCTTTATGTAGAGCCCGATAGAGGCTAAACTGACGAACACCACTGCTTTCTCTTGGTTCTTTAGCTGGAGAGGAGCTGCTCTGTGTACGGTTAAAAGGTGCCGCAGGAAGAGAGCGGCTTAATTTGTGGCTGAGCACCCAATCTTCAATTTCATTTCGACTGAAGCGATATTGATGATTAAGCCGGTAAGCCGGGATTTTGCCCTCCGTTAACCAGCGACGAATCGTTGTTTCGGAGACATTGAGCAACTCGGCGACATCTTTGATTTTAAGATCCATCACCAACCTCCAGTCTAGACTAGTATCTAATTATTAAAACGTGTCATACATCTCTAAAATTTGCTTTGCTGAGTCAGAAGTCAACATTTTTTTTCGTCTATCTTCATCTCTAATCACTTGAGTCAATCGAGAAAGAATCTGCAAGTATTCTGTCTGTTTGTCGTCGGGTCCTCCGATCATAAAAATTAAACGGACAGGAGCCCCGTCGATTGCATCCCAATCAACCCCCTGCTTCAATATTGCAATTGCAATAAAAAAGTCATCAAATTCATGCAGTTTAGCATGGGGAATAGCCACCCCCATGCCAATTCCTGTCGAAACAATTCTCTCGCGTTCCAAGATTGCTTTCATAAAAACGTCGGCATCTGGAATCGTATGGTTGAGAGCTAGCTGCTGACTCATGTAACGGATGACTTCATCGCGTTGCATGGCGTCTAGAAAGTAGATGCGTCGTAGATCGAGATATTTCGAGATCTTCATGCCGCTTGGCTCCTTTCCCTTAATAGTGCACTAGTGTGTGCCTGTGTGTCCAAATCCGCCTGTCCCGCGATCCGTCGGTGATAGCTGCTCTGGTTTGTCTACAACCTGAAAGCGTGCTCGATAAACAGGTGCTAGGATCAGTTGTGCCAGGCGCATGCCATGTGTAATGAGAAAAGGCTCTGTTCCGTGATTAATCAAGATGACGCAAAGCTCGCCTCGGTAGTCTGAATCGATCGTTCCTGGGGTGTTGAGGACTGTCACTTGATGTTTTAAGGCTAAGCCGCTGCGTGGTCGGACTTGAATTTCATAACCTGGCGGAATTCCAAGGCGCAACCCTGTTGGAATCAAAGCACTCTTACCTGGCATTAAGGTAAGCGGCTCAGAGAGGTTGGCACGGACATCCGCTCCCGCTGCCTCTTTAGAGGCGTAATGAGGAAGTTCAGCGCCTTCTGCGCAATGGATAGAGAGCTCAATTTCATTCACTTGTAACTCTTCAGAAGAACAGCATTTGCTCATAGGGGCTCCTAAAAACTTAAAAACTTAAATGCTCTCTTTTACAGTTTGAGCGGCTAAACGTAGAGCTTTTAATGTTGCCTGGTTGTGCTCTTGCTCGCTTGCTGTCATCAATGTATGCTCTGGGAAAAAGTTCAAAAGTTCCATTAACGTTTGGCGTAATTCGTGGCGCACAACAATGCGATCAATCATTCCGTGTGACAGCAAAAACTCAGATTTTTGTGCTCCAGCTGGCAGCTTCTGCCCAATGGTCTGTTCAATGACGCGCGGTCCAGCAAAGCAGATCAGTGCATTGGGTTCAGCTAAGATAAAATCACCTAAGGAGGCAAAAGAGGCTGTCACTCCACCTGTTGTTGGGTTTGTCAAAATAGAAAAATAGGGGAGTTTAGCTTCGTGAAAGCGCGCGAGAGCCGCCGATGTCTTGGCCATCTGCATCAGAGAAAAGATGGACTCCTGCATCCGTGCCCCACCCGAGGTGGAGATGATGATCAGTGGCAGCCGCTCCTCTAAAGCTAATTCGATTAGAAGGGTGAGCCGCTCACCGCAGACAGATCCCATCGATCCGCCCATAAAGTTAAAATCCATGACGCCTAAGGCAACAGAGCGCCCGTCCATCGTACAGGTACCAACGATGACAGACTCGCTATTTTCAGACTTGGCGTCTGCCTGAGCTAAACGCTCCCGATAGGCTTCTGTATCGACAAACTGCAGGGGATCGGCTGGGCGTAAATCGGCGCCAATCTCCCGAAAAGAATTTTCATCCGCCAAGCTAGCGATACGAGCACTGGTAGGTAGGCGATAGTGATAGTTGCATTTAGGGCAGCAGTTGAGATTGCGCTCCAGCTCTTTTTGATGCACTAACTCATTGCAGTGAGTACACTTAAGCCAACCACTATAGCCATCACGTTTTGTCGTTTGGACTTTAATTTTTGGTTTGTCTCGGGAAAATAGACCCATAACGTTCCTCGTATCCAATAAACTAAATGTCTCTAATGTTAGGGGAATTAACGCTTAAACTCAAGTAGTCTTAATTATTTAATTAAATTTAATCAGACTTCAAGATTTTGTCGGAATAATTGGAGTTAAAGGGGGCTAAATAGATTTGGAGCGCGGCGACCAACGCTTCGACAAGTCGAAGCGAGCGACAAAGCGGCGACAAGTCGCCGCACTCCAAAATGTAGTGTAATAGCTGCTTTTGAACTCAAGGAGATGTTAAGGTTGATCTTCCTTTGTTTTTTGAGGAGATGCTTTTGGAGGGCTTCCCTTTAAAGCATTCACATTAATACTTTTGCTCAGATTTGCAATGTTCGTTGTAGCATACTTACTTACTTTAGGCTTTGCATCTTTTGGCGAAATAGCGGGTGGTCTATTTGGAGGTATATTTGATGAAAAAGAATTTGGCTTTCCTAGATCAATCCAGCTTCCTGATAACGTGGATCCTTCTAATGATTTAGTTCCATCTGATGGGGTTGATGCATTCTCTTCACTTGGACAAGACAAAATCAAGGATTGAGACGTTAAACCAGGTGATACAGGTGATTGTGTTGGAGGCATGATCAGGGAAGTAGACAGTCCCTGTGTTGCTTTCTCAGTACTTCCTGGAGTTTTATTCTGTGCAGAAGGAGGTCTTCTGCGTGAAGGCCCCCTAGGTTTTTTTTTATTTCCGAGTATATAGTCTGTTGGTTTATCTAAGCCCTCTAAGACCGAAGTGGTTGTAGAAGGAGATGGAGAAGGAGCGGGAACAGGAGGAGGTAGAGACTGAGAGGCTGCGTAAGAGCGCTCAATTTCTTCGCGATTAAAGAAAGCGCCTGCTGATAGATTGATAGGTGGGCTCGTATACGTAGAAGAGTGACCAGTCGAGCTAGGTGGATTAGGTGATTGAGGTGGTGATCGATAACTATCATGTGGAATTTTAAGAGTGGAAAGATCTACGGGAGTGTTTGTGATAGCTGGTGGAAGGGCAGAATCACCAGTGTTTCTAGGGTTTGGTTCAGGGGATAGAGTCTTTTTTCGCAAATTTGAAGCTGAAAAAGGGCGGCTTAATGGGAGGGAAGGCAAGCTTGTATGGGTGCTGCTTTGACTATCTTCTAGAATAGCAAATAAAGGCGTATCAGAATATTCCTGATATCCATGATATTCCTGATATCCATGGCCTTCAGATGTTTCGGTGTTTAAAGAACTATGATTTGATTCGTTCGACTCTTGATTGAACTCTTGAAAATTCTCCTCAATAGAATCTGTAGAAGAATCTGTCGAATCTGTCTCTATTTGTCGGCTCTCTTCTCTCGCTTGCTGCTGGGTTTTGTTATCTTTTGATGATTGGAATAGATGGGCAAACTTAATGATGAGAGATTTAATGGAGGAGAATATCCAGCAGATTGAAGCACAGATAAAATTTTTCTTCGCAGGCTTATTAGCCTTTCGTCCTTCCCAGATTGATTCTTGATTTTCTATTGCTACTTCCTGATTATGTGGAAGATCTGTTTCTTGTGTAGCAAAATAAGATTCTTCTGTAGCAAGATCAGAAGGCTCTGCAAATGATGCATTGTCTTGTGGAATTAAATAAACAGGAGGTCCAGAAGGAATTGATGAAAACACACTCATAATAAAGCCTTTTTATTCTTTAAAAATTAAAGATATCCTAATCTAGTCAAATTAATAAATCAATATTATTAATCTTATCTTAACAATTCTTAAGAATTGGACATCTAGCAGCCCTAGCCTCATCAATTCTTCCAACAGATAAATGATGCGGGGCATTGATCACAATTGATGGATCGCTCTCGATTTCATTTACAATTTTTTCTAAGGTCTCCACAAAAGCATCCAAAGTTGCCAAAGATTCACTTTCAGTTGGTTCAATTAAAAGAGCCTCTTTTACTAGTTGAGGAAAGTAGACGGTTGGCGCATGGACACCATAATCTAGTAAGCGTTTGGCAATATCAAAGGCTCGGACGCCTTTGTCTACAAAAGTGTCTGCTTGAACAACAAACTCATGCATGCAAGGTTGAGAATAGGGGATGTAAAATAATTTTTCTAATTTTTTCTTGAGGTAGTTAGCATTCAAGACGGCCTGCTCAGCAATTCTTCGCAGTCCAAAATTGCCGTGTAATTTGATGTAGAGATAGGCTCTGAGATAGATTGCGAAGTTGCCAAAAAACGAAGCAATCGGCCCAATGCTATGGGGCTGCTCCCATTCGACTTTATAATAATTTTTTTCTTTAAAAACTCTTGGAAC
>CAZZJE010000042.1:0-11987 GCA_964654295.1 uncultured bacterium
TAATCAACCATCATAGCCACCTCGAAGCGCGCCTTGTTCACGATTGCCAGCGACATATCTCTCACCACTTGGAAGAGGAAGAGATGATGCGTCACGATGACCTGCTCGAAGCGATGGCTAAGGCTTGCCAGCAGCCACTCTTTGCTCACAAAGTGCGCAACTGTTACAAAGCAGCGATTGTTGATGAATTCCAGGATACCGATCCAATCCAATGGAGCATTTTAAAAACACTTTTTCTGCCACAAGATGAGCCATGGAAAGGCTTTCTCTATTTAGTCGGAGACCCCAAGCAGTCGATTTATGCTTTTCGCAAAGCCGATATCTACACCTATCTAGACGCGCAAGAAGCCCTTCCTTCCGGATCCCTTGCAACATTAGATACTAACTACCGCTCTGAGCCATCACTATTAACAGCTCTAAATGCCATCTTTCACGCCGAACGAATTCCACAATTTATCCATCTGCCTAAACGGCAGCTAAATCTACCCTATCGTCCTGTACGAGCTGGTGTTAAAGAGCAGACCGAATGGCAAGATGGGCTTGGAAGCTTGCATGTGACTCTGGTCAACTTGGAGAAAAGCCGGCCGGAAGAGATCGATATGCTCTACCTCATGCCCTATTTTGCTCGCGAAATCATCAAGCTGCAGGAACAGACAACCATTCCTCTCAGCAAAATTGCTGTCTTAGTAAGCGACCGCTACCAAGCCGAAAGAGCGGCAACGATTTTAAAGCAGTGGAAGATCCCTTGCATGCTTCAACGCTGCTCGAACCTAGCCGAAAGCAGCGCCATGATCTGTTTGAAAGAGGCGCTTCAAGCCATCTTAAATCCCCGCCACGACAGCATTTTGAAACAGGCACTAGGTAATCGCCTCTTCGGCTTTAACTATCAGCAGCTATGTGATCTAGAGACACCAGAATACAAAGCCTTTATCCTTTCAAACTGCCAAGAGCTGAAACAGATATGGAGAGAGGCAGGCTTTAGCCCATTTTTTAACGCACTCTTAAGGAGTAGATGGCAGCACCATACTTCGAGTATTGCCGAACAGCTACTCCAACAAGGATATGAGGGCGAAGTTTTTTACTGCGACCTACAGCAGATTGGCGATCTACTCACAGCACATCAGACAGAGACGCGCTGCACACCAGAGGAGCTTCTCGGCTTTCTGGAGGAGCTACCCCTTCGGTCGGACGAAGATGAAGATGCCTTAAAAAGACGTTGTGACTCGACCTGCCAAGCCGTTTCGATCTTAACGATCCATTCAAGCAAAGGCTTGGAATATGATGTTGTCTATCCGATTGGCCTTCATCCGATGCTTAAGCCTCCAAAAGGTCTGCTACCGCTTGGAAATGAGGGCGCTTTAGCAGCGATTGCTGCCAATGATCCTCGTCTGATTGCTTATGAAAAAGAGCAGCAAGCTGAAGCCTTACGCTTTCTCTACGTCGCTCTCACTCGAGCCAAAAAACGTCTCTATCTGCCGATCATTAATGACTCTCACCTTTATCAACAAAATGGCGTTTCTGCTCTTAAGCTCTTTTTAAGCCGCTTTCAATACCAGTCTGATAGCTTTCATCAAGGCCTTCCCGCTTTCCTCAAGTTTTTAGATGAGCAAGGCGCTTCATTAGGAATTAGCTATACGACTCTTACGCCACAGCCCTCTCCCGCTTTAAATGATGAAGTAAATAGCTCTATTCAGTTGCAGCCTCCACCACCCCTTCCTGCTGCTGCTGCACCACGCTGGATGCACTCTTTTACCAGCTTAAGCCGCTCCATGATGGCTTCCAAAGAATCCCTTTTGGCTCCTCCAAAAGATTTCCACTGTCTAGAAAAAACCAGCTATCATTTACCTGCAGGAGCAGAGACTGGTATCTTTTTGCATCGCTTGCTTCAGCTTCTGCCGCTACACCTAACGACCAAAGAAGCAATCTCTCTTTGGCTTCAGCCCTACCTATCTCAGCCCCCCTTTTCCGATTGGCAAGAGCCCATCGCCTCGATGCTCTACCATGCCCTAAATCAGCCCCTTCCTTCGATGACCTTGCCTTTTGCTTTGGCTGATGTCGATCCTAACTCTATTTATCGAGAAATCGAATTCTTTTTCAGCACGCAAGAGATGCCGCCTCTCTTTGCACCGCTTTCCCCCGATAGCTTCCTAAGAGGAGCCATCGATCTCATCTTTTGCCATGAAGATTACTACTACATTTTGGATTGGAAAAGTAACTGGCTTGGCAACGACCCCACTGCTTATACAACTGAAAATCTAAAGCAG
Organism: uncultured bacterium; assembly: GCA_964654295.1. Taxonomy (GTDB): domain Bacteria; phylum Chlamydiota; class Chlamydiia; order Chlamydiales; family JABDDJ01; genus CAZZJE01. The sequence continues at coordinate 2,265 of CAZZJE010000042.1, forward strand.
CTCTTCGAACAGCAGGGCTATCGCCTGCAAGCCCAGCTTTATGCTCAAGCACTCAAAAGATATCTAGAAAATGTTGAGTCACGACCTTTTGATCGCTGCTTCGGTGGTGTCTACACGCTCTTTTTGAGAGCACTTCCCGACCAGCAGGGAATCTTATGGACGCCCGGCTCAGAGCTTGGCGTTTAGCTGATAAACGAAGTGGACAGGATGAACTTAGTGGACATTCTGGACAACTCTCATACAAAAAAATTTAAATTGGAAATTTTGGCTTTTTCAAAAAACCTAAAAACCAAACGCTTGCTTTCAAAATTTGAAAATGGCTTCTAAAAACAATCGAAAATAAGATTGCTCAAAACAAAATTCTAGTTTACACAAGAGTGCCAAAAATCTTCAAATTTACGCGAGACTCAAGAATGATGAATAAATTTTTCACAATACTCTTGTCCTTACTATCCATGACATTGTCTGCTGAGCAATATTATTACAATGGCATACCAGGATGCCACTGCTTCCAACATTGCAAATGCTTTAGCATCTATATGGGCCCCTTCTCTAAAGAAGATGCCTCTTTAAAAGCTGGCGCCTTTCCTGAGGATACTCCTCTACATCCTTATCATCCTGAAGATATTGTTTGGCATGAATTTATGAAGGGGATTTTAAAAGCCAAAGAGGCGGGCCCAATTATTGCCTGGGACGAAGATGAGTTAAGAAGCACACTCAACTTTTACGACTATGGTAACATCTGCTTACTAAGCGAATATCACGAAGCCATCGCAAACTTCAGAAAGAAAATTAATCAAGCTAAGAAAGAGTGGATTAAACATTACAACGGCAAATTTACAAAACCTAAAGATCAAAAAACAAAACAAGAGAAAATTGCCATGGTTGAGAAGCGAGCGAGCGATGCTAATCAAATTCTCAACGAAACCAAAGATAAGGTGACGACTCTCTACCAGAACATCTTAGATAGCTGTCCCCACGAAAAAGTTGATAATCAAGCTTATATTGACAACTCCTTGCTCCTCAAAAGGTAGAAAACTGGTAAAAACATGAAAGCTTTATCCTCTCTAAAACCTCTTTTTTTCTTTTTGGCAATTGTTTCAGGTCTTTACGAACCAGCGTTTGCGCTCTATCAGCCTTTTCGCATCGCTTTTCCATTCCTATGTGAGAACCATTTTAACAACAATATTGCCACTAAGCACACATGGCTTGAATCGGAAGATCAAAAGACAATCGATACTTTCGCGCCTTTCTTATCACATATTCCAAAAATTTATTATTCCGACTGCTACACATGTAGAGATTGCTGGGGGCTCTGGGTTAATCCAGAAGCAGCAGCTGCAGAAGCTGTTTCTGGCGGCGTCGATATCATTTCAGATGGACATCAATTTGTTTCGTCAGGACGCATTCATCGCTGTCGAACAAAAGGTGACATTTGTCCAGACCTTAGTTGGGACGGCGGCTATTTTAGACTATGGAATAAAAAGTATCTGCGCTTCTTTAAGCAGCATCTCCAATACTGCAGTGAAAACAGCGGATGCCGCTGTTATTGGCCAGAATATACCTTTAAAGCAGTGATGATTAACGATAAAACTTATCAGCTGTTAAAAAACTTAGCAGATGATGGCTTGATTGATCACACCTTCTCTCCCTACTGGATAGCCAGATACATGAGTATTCACCCTCTTAAAGGCAAAATCTATGGGAATGAATACTATCCAAGCAGCCAAGGAATGGCTAGCTCGTTAGTGACGTACACCTTCTTTTATTCGCAATACCATGAGATGCTTAACTCGGTCATCCACTCTATCGCAAAGAAAGGCACTTCCCCTGCCAAATATTGGATTGGGCGGATTTATAAGCATCTAGACATGATTCGCAATGACTTTTTAGCTTTAACAAACAGCTGCATAGAGAAACATAGCCATCCGAAAATTCTTTATGAACGCGGCATGTTAAATATGTACTCTGGAAAGCCTGCTGAAGCCGTTGCTGACATCTATGCAATGATGCATCTATGTGAGTTAGAGCCATATAAAAACTCTAGTATTTTGACTTCAGAAAATCTCAAAATGGCTGGAATTTCTTGTATTGAAGTAAGCGACTACGACAAAGCAATTATTGCTCTCACTAAAGCGATTGAACAAGATCCTCATAATTCAGAAGCCTACTTTAATCGAGCGATCGCCTATTTCGAAAAAGGATCCTTTCAAGACTCAATTGATGATTACTTACAATCCGGAATCAAAACGCTTCCTAAAAACAATATTCCCTCAAAAAAAGGCTCTATTGCTTTTATGCAAGGCTTCGTAGAGGGCGTTAAAGAAGGCGCTAGCAATGAATGTGTCTCTGTCTATAGTTCTCTACAAGGACTTTGCCAATGCTTATGGGCCTTTACCGATCATCCTATTGACAACTCGTTAGAGTTTGCAGATACATGCTCAATCTTTGTTGAGAACCTAATCGAAGCTTTAAAAGATGTTGACTGGAGTACAATCGAAGATAAAGCTGATGAGCTCTTACAACTTTGCAAAGAGTTTCCTAATTTGAGCAACAAAGAGCAGGGTGAATTAATCGGTCGAGTGATTGGTAAGTATGGTCTCGATATTTTTGCTGGACTAGCAACGACTGAAGGTTTTAGCGCTTATAAAGCCCTTAAAGAAACAAACTACATAGCGACTTTAAGAGCGCTATCCAACCCATCCACAAAACAACAGACTGAAACAATTGCTACCGAAAGAGCGGTCGCCAGAGATAGCTACTTTGAACAAGTAACAATTCATGTTGATAAGCAAAATAAGCATGTGCCAACTGCTCGTAATTTTCTAGATGGTAGATCAGAACTTTACCACCCTAATCCTAGTGAATTACTAAAAAAATATGCGGGAACAGGTAAAAAAGTAAATAACACTCCAGGTGAGGCTAATTATAAAGAAATAGTAGATTTCGGAGAAATTATTGGGTTATGGAAGAACAAGGATGGCTCGCAATCTGCTCTAACAAGTCGTGGAACTATCATTTATGATAGCAAATATAAAGCCCATATTGTTCCTGCTAAGCCCCAACCTTAACTCTATTTAAAGCTATGAATAAACTATTAATTTATTTTTTTTTACGTCGAGCTTTTATGGGAAAAATTACGCCTAACATTAGAAGCATTTACGTTAACTTAGCCTCAAAATTGGTTGTTAAGCTATTTTATGATTCGCCTCCATCTGATCTAGAAAAAAAGTTATTAGAGCAAGCCATTACATACTTTAAAAATGAGTTGCATAAGTTTAATTACTCTATTGATTTTTTGTTTGAAGTTAATACACTCAAAGCACCCCTACTTGTCAAATATCCGAAACTATACGGTGAACTAGGAATTCTATTTTTCAAACGATATGAAAAGGTGTAACAGGCAAATATGACATATTCCCCTGAATGGTTATTTGATGCAGAAGTTTTTCTAACAGGAGCAGCATCGGCAGCACTACTCGATAATGTTACACCGAATTTACGTGCTTTATATGTAGATTTTATTCCTGATTTCACTGATCCTGATAAACTAAAATTAATTTTTTATTACGATAAAGAACCAAATGAATTGGAAAAGGAATTAAATGAAGACACTTTTTCAGAGTTTATTTGTTCTTTTATGATCGAGAAATACGAATTTAGTTACAACGTCATTGTCTTACCGGCACCAGAAAAAATATCTGACAATAGAATTTGCGCCTTTCTTCGCTATGAAGGCCTAGAGGTGTAATTAGTCTTTCCATTGATACAAAAAGATGTGATAAACGGATATGACATATTCTCCTGAATGGTTGCTTGATGTTGAAGTTTTTTTAACTGCTGTTGCCTCATCCGCTTTAACGACTAATGTTACGCCCAACATGCGGGCCCTATATGTAGATTTTATGCCTAATTTTACAGAGCCTGATTTGTTAAAATTAATTTTCTATTATGATAAGAACCCTGATGAACTGGAAAAAGAGTTGAATGAGGATACTTTTTCTTATTTTGTTTGTGCTTTTGCTGTAAATAAATACGAATTCTCTTACGACGTCATTGTCTTACCGACACCAGAAAAAATAGCTGACAATAGGATTTGCGCCTATCTTCGTTATGAAGGCCCTGCAATGGGACTGATTTCTCCATTAAACAGGCTATTGGCTAACTACGCTCCCAGACAATTTAACTTTACACTTAGGCACTTAAAAAATATCTGGAAAATGTTAACTTAACTCCTTTTAATAGATGCTTCGACATAGCCTACAATTTAACTAAAGGCTTTCTATTATGACCCGAAGCCTTTGAAACTATTTTGGAGTGCGGCGACTTGTCGCCGCTTTTTTGCTCATCTCGACTTGTCGAGATGTTTGGATGCCATAGAAAATTTAAATAATAATGGGTCCTTAACGCTTCGACTTGTCGAAGCGGTGGAGATTGTACATTTCTAATGGAATTTGTATTTTTACCGCAGCTACTATTGAATCGCTCTAACGAGCTCTATATTAGATTTAAAACCGTTTTCCCACAGTTCCCGTCATCCTCCGCTTCGCTCCGGATTTGGTCACTGTGGGCTAGCTTAAATCGTCCTCACTTCGTTTGGGCTCTAAAGCATCTTTTGCAAAAACTTTGGTAAGTAGCTAGCTCGTAGAGCGTCTGAAGATAGCCAGTAGTGACCGAATCCGAAGGATGAAGGGAACTACGGGTAAGAGAGATTACAAACAAGCAGAGCCCGTTAGGGCGATTCAATAGTAGCCTGCGGTAAAAAATATTGAGAAACGTACAATCTCCACGCTTCGACAAGTCGCCGCGCTCCAAAATAGTCTCAAGCGTTTCGTGCCACTAACCACTTGTTAATAGAAATCCTTCCACTTAAGGAGCAGCATGCGACCAGGGCTTACAAAGGCAGCAACTCGTCTTTTTCCTTTTCCCATTACTCCATGGCCTAACTTGATCGAGTTTTTGCATCATGGCCGTATCGATGAGGTTGACCTTGGCTTAGCTGAAATGCTCCTTAAGCAAACCGATTGCTACAGCGAAGCCGTTGCTTTTTTACTTTGCCATCTCTCTTTAGCAGCCAGGCAAGGGCATATGTGCATTTCTATTGAAGGCTGTCGGCTCGCTCCCTCTGTCATGGAGTGCTGGTCAGGAAGCGACCCCGAAATCGCTCTGGAACCCTTAAGCTTACATGACTGCATTCGCATCCAAGCCTATATTCTCCGCGGCTTAATCGAACTGCCTCAAGAGCTTCTCGGTGTCGAAGGGCAAAAAGAGGGAGCACTCTATTTTCATGCGGGTAAACTCTATCTGCAGCGCTATTGGCATATTGAAAGAGAGCTGCTAAACGAAACAAATCGTATCCAACAAGCCACACCTAAGCCCGCAATCGATGACTCTGCCATTGCTACTAAGCTCAAACAGATGCAAAGCGAGGGACTTTTGCTTCCAGAACAAGCTCTTGCTATCCAAACAGCACTTCAATCGAGCCTAATGTTTCTCAGCGGTGGACCCGGAACCGGAAAGACCTATACGGCCGGGCATTTGATCCGTCTTTTTTGGGAAGCCCTTCCTCCCGAGCGCCGTACGGCTCATTCAATTGCATTAGCTGCACCTACAGGCAAAGCTGCTGCGGCCCTGCAAGCTAGCTTGCAGCGGGCACTTAAAACAGTCGACCAAGCGCCGCAGCTAACAACACAGACACTTCATGGCCTGCTTGGCCTTAAAGGTACTCCGTCGCTTAATAGTCCGGCTAAATTTTTAGCGGCCGACCTAATCCTTATCGATGAGAGCTCGATGATCGACGCGCAGCTCTTTACCCTTCTCCTTAAATCTGTTCGCAAAGGCGCCCGCCTGCTTTTCCTGGGAGATCCCTTTCAGCTTCCTCCTATCCATACTGGCGCCCCTTTTGCACACCTGCTCGAACGTCAAAAAGATGGCGTGAAAATTCCACATATTCACCTAAAACAGTGTTTAAGAGCAGAGCTAAAGGATATTGTCTCCTTAGCAGAATCGATTCGCCAGGGGGATCATCGGCTATCGCTCAGCTATCTAAAGAAATCGAATTCCTCTGCTGCAACGCGCTGGATTTCATGGAAACAGTCTGAGCTTTCCATTCAACAGCTGCATAAAAATCTGCTTACTCACTCTTCACCCCTTTTTCCAACTGCGCATTATACTTCTGATGATCAGCTAAACCAGTTAATTCAGGCTTACCAAAGCTATCGGCTGCTATCACCTTTACGACAAGGTGTGTTTGGTGTGAATGCACTCAATCATCTCTTTCTCAACCACGCCCTGAGCCAGGTCGAAAACAACTGCTGCGTCGCACTGCCTATTATTGTGACACGAAATGATCTGAAGCTGGGCCTCTTCAATGGAGAGTGCGGCCTGCTCCTTAAAACGTTGTCCAATAGCCGCGAAATCTATCCCCTGCACCCCAATGATCTGCTTCTGCTTCCTAATCCTTCACAACCAGGAAGCTTCCGCAAGCTGCCAGCAATCTTAGCACCGGCGTTTGAACTAGCATACTGTCTCTCTGTCCATAAGAGCCAAGGCAGTGAATTTGACACCTTACTTCTTTTGTTACCTTTTGGAAGCGAACGCTTTGGAAAAGAGCTTCTTTATACAGCTGTCACTCGAGCTAAACGCGGATTAGATATCTGGTGTCAAAATGAAGAGCTTTTTACCAAACTGATTCAGAAGAGCTGTCAAAGGATTTCCGGTTTAAGGCATCTCTGATGTCAAGCGGCTTAACAACTGCGAATCAGTGTCTTTTAAATATATTTTGAGCTGTTATTTCTACGGATGCTTACTCTTTTAAGTTGCAATTATGTCCAATATATTAGACAATATAAACATGGCATCCTATGAAATCAAAACAACTCAAGAGTATTCCGTTTGGTTTGAAAGACAACCTTTGAAGAATCAAACTGTCATTGCTAAAAGGCTAAAAAATATTAGAGAACTTGGCTATCTAGGTGACCACAAAAATGTTTCTTTTTATGATAAGGGATTGACTAAAGATTGCATTTTTGAGCTCAGATGGGATGATGGAAAGAGAGTATATTATGGTAAATTAGGTAATACCATCATTCTCTTGCTTTATGGAGGAAACAAAAATGGACAAGACAAGGACATCAAGGAAGCGAAGAACATCTTCCTTAAATATGTCAAATAGACAACCGCAACTTAGAGACGATGTTGAAGTCAAAAAATTCGAACCCGAAAAATACTTGAGTAAAGAATTTATCGGGGCTGCAATCATGGAATGTTTATCTAATAACGATCCAGAAGGTGTAGTAGAATTGGTGAAAATCTACTTAGAGGAACATAACAAAACCACTTTTTGCAAAGAGGCTAATTTAGCTAGGTCAACAGCATATAATGCTCTTAAAAATAAAAACCCTACGCTTAAAACTTTAGCTAAAATTATCCACGCTTCTACACATTGATCCACACCCCCTCTTAAACAACTATGTTTTAGCTATTTATTTATTTTTTGCTTCTTTTGTTACCTTTTGGAGGCGAACGCTTTGGAAAGAACTTCTTTATACAGCTGTCACTCGAGCTAAACGCGGATTAGATATCTGGTGTCAAAATGAAGAGCTTTTTACCAAACTGATTCAGAAGAGCTGTCAAAGGATTTCCGGTTTAAGGCATCTCTGATGTCAAGCGGCTTGACAGAAGCGATAAATCTTACATTCTATTCTTTAATTAATCTCTTTTACTTTGGCCTAAATCTATTAAAAGCGCTACATTAGATGACTCAAGGAGAATAGCGAAATAATGTTTGAGAAGCCAACTGCCGAACATGTCGTAGGAGTCGAGTGGGAAGATCGAGAGATTCGCGTTGCTGTCTTAGGTCGGCGTCGCCAAGAGCCCGTGATCGAGCGTCTTTTTACTTTTGAGATCGCAGAAAATACTTCGCATCCTTTGTTGCAGACAAAAGAGGGGCAGGAGCTTTTAAAACTAGCCAAAGATCATCTTATCATCACTGGGCTAGGACAAAACGAGCTGCTCATCCGTCAGCTGGAAATCAAACTAAAGAAAATACGGGATATCCCTGCTGTTTTGCCATTTCAAGCTGAGCCGCTGCTGCCTTTCCCCGTGGAACAAGCTCTACTTGACAGTTTGCCACGTGGAGAGAGTGCCGACTCAACCCTTTTGACTCTTGTCGCGGCACGAAGAGATTATGTGGAGCGCCATCTTGAGCAGTTGCAGCAGATTGATTTAGATCCTGAAGTCATCGGAGCAATCCCTGTCGCCTTAGCAGCTTTTGGATCCTTCTATTCCCATCAGCAGCAGCCCTATTACCATCTGCATATTGGATCCTCCTCTTCAATCGGACTCCTAATCGAAGAGGGGCGTCTAATCGCTTCTCAATCTGTCCCTGTCGGCTGGAACACTTTAGCCCAGGCCTATTTAAAAGATGGCGGAGATAAAGCTTCTTTAGAAGAGCAGCTGCGCAAGCGCCAGTGGCTCGCCATCTCAGAAACCGAATGGCCGCATCTAAGCGGAGCCTGGCGAGGTTTTAACCGAGAAATTACCCGACTTCTGCTTGCTCTCGGTAAACACCATCGCGGCAAAATCATTGACAATCTATTCGTCACGGGAGCAGGAGGCTATGGTACTGCCGCTGAAACGTTAGCGAAGCAACTGGACAAAACATACCTTGTTCCATTGGGAGACGCAGTCAGCTTATGCTCCTCTCAAGATCTGCAGCACATGGCCGTTTCCATAGGTTTAGCTTTGACAGGTCTTCCCAAAGGCTCAGATCAGGTAAATTTTCGTCAGAAAGAGCTGGCTTATACAAATCCTTGGAAGCGATTAAAGCTTCCTTTGCTCCTCTATTTCTTAATCACTTCACTGCTTGCTTTTGCCATCTACCTCTACGGCTCCGCCTATCAAGGAGCGCGCTTGGATGGGTTAAGGCAAGACTATGTGCAGCTACTCGGATCGATGCAGCGGGACTATCCTTCCATTGAAGCGAAAGCGCGCCAACGCTCAACCTTAGTGCAAGGGGTCTCTCCAGAGACTCCGCCGCTAGTAAAAAGCCTCTCGGCCGATGAGATTTCAGATCGTCTATCGATTTTAGAAAATGAGCTACAAGCAAATCCTGATACAATGGCCCTCTATCCTAATTTACCGCGGATTAGCGACTTTTTAGCTTGGTTAGAGAGCCTGCCTCAGGTGGTGGAAAATCAAGATGATCGTACTAAAAGTTTAATCTCTTTAGAGAGCTTTAGCTATACCCTCGTCAGGCGCCCAGAGATTAGTAAACGTCAAGAGCGTTATCAGGCAAAAGTTGAAATCAGCTTTTCTAGCAGCTCTCCTCGAGCCGCCAGGATTTTCCATGATGCCCTTGTCGCTCCAAATCCATTTATCGATTTACAACAAGATGTCAAATGGACGAACGATCGCACCCTCTATCGAGCCACTTTCTTTTTGAAAGATCGTACGCGCTATCCTTAATAGACATCTTTAAATGGAGAGATCATGTTTCAACAGATTCCCCCTTCTCGTCTCTTAGTCTATCTGATGGTTTTAGGATTAATTCCTATTGGAATTACACTTTTTATTCTATGGAACCAGTCTAAAAGTTTGGACTTTTTGCAAGAGAGAATTGAGAGCTTAGGAATGACTCTTCTCAACCGTGAACAGAGACAATCTGTCAACTTGGCCACGCGAGAAACTTTTCGCAATGCAGATCCCTTCTACATCGATAAA
>CAZZJE010000043.1:0-4500 GCA_964654295.1 uncultured bacterium
TCCAATAATGAATCCGATTTTTTGACCTCTAGATTGGTCATCAATCTTATCCCAAGAGAGAGAAAGCTCTTTTAATTCAGGAACGACACACTGAAGGCACTCTTCTACGCTATGACTGCTAACAAATTCTCCTATGGCATAGGCTGTATTCAGCATTTCTTGACTTACTTCTTTTGGAGAACACACAAAAGCCCAAAGTCCGTTTAGAATTCCTCTGCAACAGCTGAAAATTGAAGGAACGAATTCTACTGCTGAAACTTTGGCCCCATCGACTGTTCCCGATACCAATCCTTTAGAAAATTCTATTTTATTCTCTGGGATATAGGTCGCTATTGCTTTATGAATACCAGGCTTAAAGGGTGGAAAAACAGTTAATTTTTTGGCGGATTCATAATCTTGAAGAGCCAATGCGAGCTGGTTTGTTTCAAAATAAGCCATAGCTCTTTCGATGTAAGCATTTCGATTGGTGGGGTTAAGATGAATAGCTTGAGTTAAGATTTGAATAGCTTCTTTATAAAGAAGAAGATCATTGAAAAGCGTCCCTTGCTCTAAGAAAATATCTGATTGAGGAGAAAACACAATCGTTTTACTTGAATGTGTTGTGGAAGACCATGAAGCATTTACAGCTGGCGAGTTGGTATGCTGTTTGTTAAGAGTTTGATTGCTGCTTAATGTTCCCTTACTTCCAAATTCTACAGGATGGTCAACTGTTTGCAGATTGGAAACAATCAATTCACTTATATCATAAGATTTTTCAGCCATCGGCAGAGATGGCATGGATTTTGAAGAAACGACTGTCTTGTCAAGACCTGAGATATCATTGACGAGAAACTTCATGAATCGGATTTCTTGGTCGATATCAGGATTTGGATGTTTTTTATAACAAGAAATATATAGTGTGAAAAATTTTGGATATAAGGCCTCAAGAATATCTTGCAGTCTATCTTTGATCTTGGCCGCCTCTCTTTCTTCATATTTGGATATGGCAAAATTTTCGATATCTCGACAGACACGATAATAATCAGAAAAGCGAAATTGTTGAGCGATAAAAGAGATGGTTAGGCCGTTCTTGTTTAAGAACCAGCAGGGATTATCGACCAGTTCTCTTTGAGCATTTTCGTCTTCTATTAAGTTAGATAAAGCTGTTGTAGAAACCAGGTCGCGAAAAAGAAGATAAGCAGTGTCGCTAATTTGGGCAGCTTCTTGAGAATATTCTGGCCATAAGCAAACACAGTTGGGGTATTTACTGCAATATTCTAGCTGTTGCTTAAGATGAGGCAAATATTTTCTAAAATCTAAATCAATATATCCTAAATAACATGACAGGTCATAGCATTTACAGCATTCTTCAGGGCCAGTTTGTGGAATTAGGTAAAAAAGTTTATGGCTAATGCCATCAGGATAATATCCTGGAGCGTGATATAAGCAATAGGGTTTATAGTAATTTTGATAAGTTTCATCTCCATCGCAATCAGAACGATAGTCGCGATTTAGGGCTTGGAGTTGTGGTAAAAATAGATAGGTCAATAAAGTAAAAAAAATAGTGGCATAGTGTTTCATAAATCCGTCCTCCTAATCAGAAAAACACTCTATTTCAATCTTTATTTGGAAGCAAATCAAAACATACTCATCCAATTTTTAATGACGTACTTATAATCTCTTCAAATTCTTTTACATAAGCTTGCACATCGGTATGATTGTTATAGCAAGCTGTGGCATGTTTAGATCTAGAGGTGTAAAACAGAGGATCTTGAATGAGTTGTAGAGTTAATTTGACATAATCTTGTCTTCTGCCAGAGTCAATGACAAAATCTGCCCCTAAAAAGGCGGAGCCATAGCGAGCTTGAGGCGGGCCATTCGGATCATCCATAGAAACGACAGCGCATCCGGCAGCCATTGCATCTAGCATTCCTAAACAGCTACCAAAAGGAAATTCATTTAAATAGATCTGCATGCATCTGGCAACGTGGCTTGGATTGGGATGAAAGCCCAAAAAATGCACCCGATCTTTTAAATCCCGTGTTTCAAAGAAGCTAATTAGCTTACTTTTACTCTCATGATCGATTGATCCCATGGGAGCATAATGTGCATCTGGAGATTGATGCAAAATTTCTGCAATAGCCAAGCACATTTCTGGGCTTAAGCGATGAGCGAGATGGTTGGAGATCGTAGTCAAGATAAACCCCTCTTCTGGTAGGTCTAGCTCTTTTCGCGAAGGTGGGGATTCGGGCCAATTATGGCGGACATCGTAGGCAAAAGGTAAAGCGACAGCTTTAGTGCCCAGCTGTTTTAGAAAATCGCGCTCTCTTTCTAAGACCACCTCTGTGCTGACAATAGCTAGATCGAAGCCAGGATACTTGGGTAATGTCCCGTGTTCAAACAGAACGCGAAGAGGTGAGCAGCATAATTGTGCGGCCATTGTATTTGTGACATCAGCGCCATGGAAGATAACACAATCGATTGCCTGCTCCTTTATCAAGTCGGCAATCAAATGAACGCGTTTCTCAAATAGTCCATTTGCCGATTCTATCCAAACAGGGACATTCATTTGTTCCAACTTTTTCAGGCGATGAGAAGCTCTTTTTTGGGAGGGTTTAGACCAGTAGAGATTAGCAGGATAGTCATCAGGATGATATTGCAGGGCTTCAGTTAGAATAAGATGTGGTTCAAACCGATCGAAGTTGCTCTGTTCAATAAGCGTAGTGATCAAATGCGAAGGAGCATGACCCTGATCAACTAGCTGTTGTGCCACGTGTGCAATTCGATACTTAGGTTTAGATTTAGGCAGAATGATCGTGCGTTCTTGAGATAGCTCTTTAAGCTTGATTTCAAAATAGTCTTTTGGTTTAGGCCCAAGATCCCATGATGGATGAGGACGCTCTTTATGGGGGTCATGCCAACGTTTCGAATCGATCAGCGCTTGGTAATCGGGCGAACGACAGATGCCATAGCGGCGTCCTTCCCACTCTTCATTTAACTTTTTTCCTAGAACATTTAGCTGGATGCCAGCCTCATCTACAGAGGTTTTTCTGTGAGATAGTTTAGATAAGGTTTCTGCTAGCTGAAAAATGTAGGGAGAGAGCTGAGGATCTGGCTGCAAGCTGTATGGAGAAAATGGCATGGCCTGGTCCACAAAATCTACCTGCAGCCTGAGCTGATCCAGAGGGTAGCGGTCTGCCACAAGAATCCAAGGCCTATATTTCCATAGTAGTTGGTTCCAGCTAGGTTGAGAAACAATCTGATAGAGATGGCTGAGGTTGGCAAAAAGGATAATAGCTTTTCTCTCAGAAGGTAGGCTTGGTAAATTTGAGGTATAGAGATCCGGCCAAATAACCAGATGATCAGTTGGAAGAGAGTGTGTTTGGCTATCGCAAAAAACTCCAAAGGGATAGGTTGGAAGGTAACAAAAGGGCTGAATGGGGGCTAAATAGTCGAATAAATTAGAATCATAGGCTTTAAACTTCAGCCAGGCTTGGTAACTTTCCCATTGCAAATGAAGGATAGAATGGAAGCTATTCGGTAAAAAAGAGAGGAGCTGATCTAGTAGAGTAGTTTCACATGGAATCATATGCCACTGAGAAATGGCCCATTTCTCTCGAGGAGCCATCTTATTGATTGGCAAATGCTCTAAATAACGGTGCGATTCCCAAGGAGCTAATGTCCATTCAAACGCATTAAGCAGGCTTACTGTTTTTTGATCCTTTTTAGACGATAGCAGAGAACGTGCCGAGCGGCAGCAATGGAGCGCCTCTTGCCTAGATCGATAGACAATGGCATCTAAAAAATTAGCGAGACAACGTTCGGTTGGATGGTCAAAATAGAGATCAAGACAGCCTCCTGGCTGATCAAAGAGATGCTCCAAAGCTGATTTCAAATTCTTCTCTTCAAAAAGATCAACTAAGTCGCTCTTATCCGCTTGAGGATGTTTTGGCATAATCATCTTGTTTTTTACGGTTCTGGAATGGCCTCTTTGGTAGAGGCATGGATACGCATTAGCTGCTCTGCAATCATTCTTAAGGTGTGAAAGTAGACAAAGAAGGCTTCGACATCGTTAAGAGAAAAGTTTCGGAGGGTCTGATTGCGGCGAAATCGCATACGCTCTTCATAGATATTTTCTAATGCATGTGCTAAAGGCGGTGGTTCGTGCACGGGCTGCCTTGTTTGCAGATGCACAATCAGCTGCTCAAACATAACAACCATTTGATTAAAAAGCTCTTTAGTCGCCTCTTCTAGCGGCGTGTCATACATCGCTTTTAGTCGACGCTCATCGAGCTTTGCTAAAATTGTAATTGTATCGAACAGGTGCTCTAAGCGATGAAGAAGCAATTCGTATAGATTGGTTGACACTTTTGCCGATAGCTCCATCTGCGTTTCTTCTAAAAAGAGATGGCTTCTATCTAGCTGATGAATAAATGTATTGATGAGATCAGTTGTATGTCTCTGGCGCTCTTCATGCTCTACCGAAACAACAGAGTAGGCGTAATAACCAATTACGACATT
>CAZZJE010000043.1:4510-11935 GCA_964654295.1 uncultured bacterium
TCATGCTCTACCGAAACATTACATAGATAGATGAAGAGATTTTTTAGGGAGACCAACATATCCGCAATTTCTGTACGCATCTTTTCTGTTGCTTGAATCGGCCATAGAAGGTGTGCAACAGCAACAGCAACAGCGACGCCAGTTGCTGAATTGAGAAAGCGATAAAAACCAAACTCCCAAGGAGGGGTTTCACTATGCATTCCCCAGATAATGAGAATGATTGCTGTAGAGATGGCTGCAATTCGAATGCTCTCTTTAATTCCAAGCATACTACAGATGACAATAGCCAAAGAGACGCTGATCCCGATGGTAATGGCTGTTGGAGGGGCAGGAAAAAGGGCGGCGGAGATGCATCCGATTGTTGATCCGATAGCGATTCCCATAAGCTGCCTGATCGCTTCTTTATAAGTCCCTCCTAAACGCGCTTGTAAGACAACAATTGCTGTTAAAGTGCACCAAAGGATTGTGATCATATTGGTTGGATGACCAATCAATTGATCAAGGATATTTCCTGCGATAATGCTTAATGTTGCAGCAACACCCGTCTTTATAGCATTGATCCACTCCACTTGATGCCAGGTAATGCGATGGATGAGCTCTTTCATGTTCTATTTTGCCGATAGAGATAGAGATGTGTATGATAGAGGTCGCACAGCTCAACGTTTTTGATGGGATCCCAGCCTGGCAGGGCAAAGGTGTTGCTGACAATCCAAGTTCCGTGAGGTAACTCTTTTTTCAACTTAGGAGAGAGAAGCTGCATTCCGCCAGGGTATAAGTAGCAAATGACCAGGTTGAAGGAGTCGAGAGGTTCTTCCAAAAAATCTTTTTTAAAAAGAGAGACATTGGGAAGCTGCATCCATTTTAATCTTAAACGCGAAACTAGATAGGGAATCGGAGAGGTTTCATAACCCACGATATGACAGTCTGGGTAGTGTTTAGCTAAAGGGATAATTAGCGATCCCCAGCCAGAGCCGAGCTCGGCAATCTTGCCTCTATTTAAGTCGGGAAGAATCTGCATCAGCTCTTTACGTACATAGGGAGTTGTCGGCATAGGAGAGATGCCGTTTTTTAATGACCAGTAGATAATGGAGAGGAGCGCTCCTATTAAAATAAAGAAGAGTGTGAAGCTGAGAGCTGAAAAGAGCATAGATCCTCTTAAGTTTCCTAAAATGCAGCTTAACAAGTGAAGAGAAAAAATCCGAGAAAGATTAAATTGAATTTTTTAGGTAATTTTATACGCAACCTTCAACTTGGGTTTTTTTTCATGACACAGCCAATTATCAAGCATCCCTTGATGAAACATCCCAAAGATCCCGATATTGTGGAACAGCTGCATGCCCTAATTAAACAAGTAGGCGGAGACCCTGAGTCTTTTGATGGTCAGCTGATTATTCAGCTGTTGCAAAGTGCGCTTCAGCTAATACCCGAGGGGCATGATCGTTTGCAGCTGAAATTGATTACTCGAGCAATGAAAGAGATGCGTTATGGATATCGAGTATTTAACCAATATCCAAATGTCAGACGTGTCAGTATTTTTGGCTCTGCTAGGACTCCAGAAGATCATCCTGATTATATCGCTGCCCATCAATTTAGCCGCGCGATGGCTGATTTAGATTGGATGTGCATTACAGGTGCTGCTAATGGAATCATGAAGGCGGGACATGAAGGTCGAAGTGCCGAGGGAAGCTTTGGACTCTCCATCCGATTGCCTTTTGAAAGCATTGGAAATTCTATCATTGAAGGCGATCCCAAGCATGTCGTTTTTCGCTATTTTTTTACACGTAAACTGATGTTCTTAAGCCATTCTGATGCCTTAGTAGCCTTTCCAGGCGGCGTTGGAACAATGGATGAATTATTTGAAGCTTTGACTCTCATGCAAACAGGCAAAGCGCATTTAACGCCCGTTGTTTTATTGGAAGGCGAAGGAGGAAATTATTGGAGCGGCTGGGAAAACTTTTTCAAGAAGCAGTTAGCGGAAAAGGGGTGGGTGAGTCCAGAAGATAGTGCCTTATATTATCATGCTCCCAACGTTCAAGTAGCTATCGATCACATTTTAACTTTTTATTCAGTTTATCATTCCAGTCGTTATGTGGGAGATCAATTAGTTTTTAGGTTAAATAGGCCTTTGTCAGAAGAGGCCATTGAGCAGCTAAACAATCAGTTTTCAGATTTAGTACGTGAAGGGAAGATCTATGCCTGCGAGGCATTAGCTGAAGAAGAGGGAAAATTTCCTGAGCTTCCGCGTCTCATTTTTGTGCATACAAAATATGGTTTTGGTCGTTTGCGGCAGCTGATTGATGCAATTAATCAGTATTAATAGAGATTTCACGCGTCAGCGTTTGAGACTGCTTTTGGAGCGCTTCGACTTGTCAAAGCGTTGAAAGCCCCACTATTTAAATCTTTTTCTGGTATCCCATCATCTCGACAAGTCACCACACTCTACATATTCCTTTAGAAAACGATCCAGATGCTTATAGCAGATGCCTTCTAGCAATTCTCTCTCTAAGCTAGCATCTTCCCACTCTTGCAACAGCTTAGGGTAGCAGGAAGCAGTCTCATATCCAGGGAAGCCACAAGGTGGTCTAGGTGTCGGCCTGGGAGGAAGGTCGCCATCGTAGAAGAAGTCGGCCCCAAAACATAGAGATGATTGGATGCCTAAGCGAAAGGCATGTTCCAAGTGTTTTAAAAATGTAGAGGAGCCCTCTTGTAAATCTCCAACAAACGATTGATAGAAGTTGATGCCGATCAAACCATTACGTTTAGCGATTTCGATAGCTAATTCATCGGGGAGGTTTCTAGCGGCTTGTTGAATCGATCGGAAATTGGAGTGGCTGGCTAAAACAGGAATTTGCAACTGCTTCTGATCCATATAGGCTAAAGCTTCTTCAATTAAAGGATCAGATGCATGGCTAAAATCCATGGCGATCCCTTTTTGATGCATATAGTCTAAGAGCCTTTTACCATCGGTTTTAAGCCCTACCGTTGGAGCAGAGGAGCCGCCTCCAAAGCGATTTTCCTCATTCCATGTAAAGCCGATGTACAAAGGCGAATGGCCTTGGCGACTAAGCCGATCTAAGCGTTCAAAAATCAGCTGAAGAGGTTCTTGCTCATCGCATAACCCAGAGGCATTTTCAATTGCCAAGCGGCATCCTATCTTGTTCTCTTCTATCTGATCCCATTCCATTCCAGGGGCCAGTAATTGCCAAATAGTGGGATCAAGCGTAAGAAGCTGCTGATAAAATTCTAATTGTTTCAATCCAGAAACTGAGCTATGCGGAATTGTTCGAGTGAAGACAGCCATTGTCTGCATCTTAACTCCTCCTGCCTGTAGCTGGGGAATCGCGCAGCGTACTTCTGGGTCATAGGCAGTTCGAGAGGCATCAGCAGATAGATAGCATAAGAGGTCGCAGTGTAGGTCGGCGATAGGCATAAGCTTTTTAGGATTCATCCGAAGTCTCTTCAGTAAAATTTATGGCAGCTCGTCGATCTGGTTTAGTGAAAAAAGTGATCACGCCAGCCAGCTGGGGAAATTTGGCAATCATACAGAAAAGGGCGTACAAGCTGGCATCATACATCGTATCGTGAAAGATCTTTTGACGGAAACGAAAGATTTTGAACAGTTGGAATAGCCAGATGAAAAAAGGAATGAGAGCATAGATTCCAATCCAAGGAGTGGAGAAGACTGTTACTAGGGGCCATAGAGCCCATAGAATAATACTTCTAAGCTCGGCGCCGCTTCTAGAGAGCGGATGGTAGCGATGGAGAGCATAGGATTCCCCGACGGCATAGCCATAACGCTGTGAACGCTTCCACCATTGAGAAAAATAGTGTTGGTTGGCGTCGTGTATTCCCATCAGTCGATTGATCTTATAGATCGTGTAGCCGGTCGCTCGCAGACGTAAAGCTAGCTCTGGGTCTTCTCCCGCTGCTAGTTGCACGCGATAGCCTCCAATCAGCTGAAGAGTCTCCAAGCGAATCAAAGCCATGCCCAAAAGGGAATCTACTTCTCCATAAACCCCTTTCCATTCCAAAGCACATAAACGGTTGTAAAGCGACCTATCCGGCTCTTTTTCTTCTAAGTTCCCATAAACAGCAGCAACTTCAGAATGGCTCTCTAAAAACTGCCACGCCTCGCTGATCCATCCGCGATCTAAAATAGTATCACCATCGACAAATTGAACGGCTTTTACTTCAGGATGCATTTTAGATAGATATCTCCAGCCAGCATTACGTCCTCTTGCCGCTGAAAATGGACGAGAGGGCGAGAGTTCAAGGACTTCGATGCCGGCCTCTTCTGCAATCTGGCAGCTGCTATCTGTCGATCCCGAGTCAACATAAACTTTTGGAAAAGGAGGGAGAGCTTTGATACATTGTTGTAAACGCGCAGCCTCATTACGTCCGATGATGACAATCCCTACATTCGAATCTTTCATCCTAAGGCAGCCTCCAAGGCTGGAGAGGTGAAATTTTGCCTCCTGATGTCTCGCTCCACGCACGATTTACTAAATCAATCTCTTCAGATAGCTTGTCTACCTTTTCCTTGTTGCCAAGGATTTGATGTTTTAGACGTCTTAGTTTAAGCCAGCCGCCTTCTAAGAAAAACATGAATTGAGTATAGAGAGAGCCATGATGTTTTCTGAAATAGAGAAACGAGCTATACAGTTGCCATAAAACGAGTTGGTTTCCTAGCGAAAGATTTTTTGAGATAGATTTGCAAGACTCTCCTCCAATATGCCACACATGGATATCTGGCCAATACCAGATTTCATAGCCGGCCGCTTTTAAGCGTTTGCAGAGGTCAACCTCTTCACTATATAAAAAAAAGCGCGGGTCAAAAGGCAGCTCCTCGTCGAGAGCGCTGCGTCTCAAGATAGAAAATGCGCCTGGTATCCAGTCGACAAGAGCCTCTTTTTTAGGATGAGCCCAGGTGCGGTTATAACGTCCAAAAAAAGAGGAGGAGGGATGATAATCGGCAAGAGCTGAGATTTCTAAAAAACGGTTAAGCAGAGAGGGGAACATTCGAGCAGAAGGCTGCCACTTACCATCGGGAGTACTGAGGTGAGCACCGCCTAAGCCTGCCTTACGATTTTTTTCCATATGAGCTACAGCGAGGATGAGCGCATCAGGTTCTAACTCAGCGTCGGGATTAATCATGACAAAGTAGTCGCTAGAAGAGTGGTTATAAGCGATGTTGTTTGCACTGCCAAATCCTAGGTTTGTTTCGTTGCGAATTAGAGTTGCTTGAGGAAATTCCTGTTCTACAGCATCCGCTGATCCATCGGTAGAGGCATTATCGACAACGATTACTTCAGCTGGGAGATGCCCAATTGCACGGTAGACGGAGGCTAAGCAGTTAAGAAGCAGCTTTTTCGTGTTAAAAGAGATAATACTAATCGTAACTAAGGGAGAGGAGTGCATAATTTTCTTTGGGGTATAGCTTTTTTTGCGATTATGGCGATTGCAACCTAAAAAGCAAGATTCTATGTTTTGTTCATGGACGCGATTACAATTCAAGACGTATATAAAACTTATGCCACCGGCAAAGAGGCCTTAAAAGGAGTCACTTTCTCTGTGAAAGAGAGAGAGTTTACTGCTCTTTTAGGGGTGAATGGTGCTGGGAAAACAACGATTATTGGAATTTTAACAGGGCTGATTCGCAAGACATCGGGATATGCGGCAATATTTGGATCTGATTTGGACAAGAATCCAGCTTTAGCCAGGCGGATGGTAGGGGTTGTTCCGCAGGAACTGAACTTCAATTTATTTGGTTGTGTCACCAACGTTTTACTTAATCAAGCA
Organism: uncultured bacterium; assembly: GCA_964654295.1. GTDB lineage: Bacteria > Chlamydiota > Chlamydiia > Chlamydiales > JABDDJ01 > CAZZJE01. The sequence continues at coordinate 10,310 of CAZZJE010000043.1, forward strand.
GGATATTTTGGTGTTTCGCGCCGCTTGGCTTTGGCTGAAGTAGAGCGTCTTTTGCATCAGCTGCACCTATGGGAGCAGCGCAACCATGAAGTTCGCACATTGTCTGGAGGGATGAGGCGAAGGTTGATGCTCGCTCGGGCATTAGTTCACCGTCCTCGGCTGCTACTGCTTGACGAGCCGACGACAGGGATTGATGTTCATTTACGCGACCAGACATGGAGATTTTTAAAAGAGTTGAATCACTCTGGAACAACGATTTTATTGACGACTCACTATTTGGAAGAGGTAGAGCAGCTGTGCCGGCGTGCAGCGTTTATTTCTGAAGGGTCAATTGTATGTGTTGATTCCGTTGAAAAAATTGCAGGCCGATTAGAAAAGCAGGTCTTTATGATGCATCTTAATTCAACTGCTGGACTCGATCGGATTAAAGGCTTTGAGCTGCGAGTAGTCAGTGAAATGCAGGCAGAAGTTGAACTCAATTCGCATCAGACAGTGACAGATCTAGTAGAAGCATTGAAAGAAGAGGGAAAAATCGTTTACACGATGCGTCCCAAACGGAACCGGCTCGAGCAGCTCTTTTTAAAACTCAATAATCCGGAGACCAAGAATGGACTGTAGGCAGCTTTGGGTCTCCTATTATACGATTGTGCGTAAAGAGGTCTTGAGGTTTGTTCGAATATGGCCGCAAACACTCTTGCCACCTGTGATCACGGTATTTCTCTACTTTATTATTTTTGGTTCATTTTTAGGTAATCTTGTCGGCACAATTAGCGGGCTCTCCTACATCGCTTTTTTAATTCCAGGGCTTATGATGATGTCTATCATCGAGAGTGCCTTTTCGAATGTTGTAAGTTCTCTCTATGTCTCAAAATTTCAGCGCGAGATTGAAGAGATTTTGGTCTCTCCGATGCCAAATAGTTTGATTTTAGCTGGCTATATTACAGGCGGAGTATTAAGAGGGATCGTTGCTGGAATTCTCGTGCTGCTTGTCGCCTCGTTTTTCTATCTACCGACAATTAAGCATCCCTTAATCTTTGCCGCTTTTTTATTTCTGACCTCCCTGGTATTTGCTTTGGCAGGATTGATCAATGGAATCTATGCCAAAAAGTTTGATGATATCACCGTGTTTTCTACATTTATTTTAACTCCTCTGACCTATTTGGGAGGAGTTTTTTACTCTATTAACTCTCTTCCTCCTTTTTGGCGACAGGCCTCCACTCTCAATCCAATTTTTTATATGATTGACGGACTTCGCTATGGCTTTTATGGAGTTTCAGAAGTCAACGTAATGGTTGGTTTAAGTCTATTAATGGGATTGTCTCTTGTCTTAGGGCTTTTTGCGTTTTATTTGCTGGAAAAGGGGATTGGACTAAAAAATTAGTGGATTATCTCAATATAGCTGCTAGAGAGAGCTCATGAGTTGGTAAGCTAATTCGCTTTTGACGCAGCCTGACAAGCTCACGGCTCATTTCGGCATGGACCTTGCCGTTGGTTGCTAAAAGCTCTCCGCTTTCCAAAATCTGCTCCGAGCCGTCGTAGGCAGTCACATGGCCACCAGCCTCTTGTACCATTAAAATCCCTGCAGCAATATCCCATGGCTGAACTCCTCTTTCCCAATAGCCATCT
>CAZZJE010000044.1:0-11921 GCA_964654295.1 uncultured bacterium
GATCAAGTGTCGGAGGAGGTGGGATTCGAACCCACGGTACGGGTTTAGCGTACACACGCTTTCCAAGCGTGCTCCTTAAGCCACTCGGACACTCCTCCGCAAGAAGATGCAATTATCATAGAGAGTAGTTCATTAAACTGCAAGAGAGATCCCTCTGATCACATCCGGTAATCCTCAAAACAAAACAGTTCAATTTTACAAAGATTTTATTATTAAATCTTAATATTTACTTATTTTTAATTTGTTAAAATAAAACCAAAAAAATCATATTTGTAAGCTGGTATTTTTATGACTACACAAGTTTCTCATTCCACACCCTCTATACAGTTGCCGCCTATGGAGCGTGCCCCGGGAGTGGTCGTTGTTACTCTTAAGTCTGAAGAGGGAAAGAGCTATAAAGTCTCCGTAAAAGGTCCCGAAGCCTTTTTAAATGACAATCAAAAAGTAATGGAAATTGCTAATGAGCTTTTGTCACTCGCTAAAGTTTATGACGTAGGCAATAAGACACAATCTTTAACCTTGAAAAAAACCGAAAATCTTTCGACATTAGTGCAGACACGAGCAGCTCCAAAGAAAGATGGAGCGACAGTTGTCACGCATCAGGGCCAATCTATCGAAGAGATTTTGACTATTCGTCGGAATAAGATTGAGCATAAACTAACTCAACTCAGCCAACAGGCATCCGATCCTGCGTCTCAACCTGAAAAAGAGAAATTAGAGCAGAAATTTAATCACGTCCGCCAATCTATCGATCAGCTCTCTCAGAAAAAGAAGCCCAAAATAGAAGATGAAGAGGAGCAATCTCTGATTCTAAAATCCAAAAAGAGAGCGTCTTTGCCTAAACCAGCGGTTGATCCAGCTTCCGAACAACCAGTGAAGCGCTCGGAGAAGATTGAAGAACAGAAACAGGAAACTCTCAGTAAAGCTCCTCTTGTTGAAGTTGATCCAGAAGTGCAGAATACTCAAAATAATGCTCATGTAGGTCCCTTAGAGGCTTCAGTCGCTTCATGCTCTCCCCCCTCTAAGCCTTCTATCCCAAGTCCGCCAACTCCGCCAGCGGTACCAGCATCATTAGCCTCTACTCAAAATAAAGGAAAGCTTTTAAAGAAAGCTAGCACAAGCGGAGAAGGAGCAGCGCAATCAATCCAGGATCAACTGAAGGAAAAGGTTCAAAATCTTACTTTGAAGCGTGTTCCCCCAGAAAAAATTAATGACCGCTCTTCGGCAGTTCTTGACCCGACAAAAAAAACGATGCCAATTGGCGGATTAGCTCAACAATTAGCGACATCAAAAGCCTTTTTGGCCCTACAGAATGCCAACCGAGATGATTAGCTTTTAGTGAGGGATTAGCGATCCTTTAATACAAACAACTTTGATAGAGGCAGGCTTTAGAGGTTATTGCAAAATGACCTCTAAAGCCTGCGCTTGTTTTACAGGTTTTAAAAAACAAAAGCCTAGAGGTTAAAAAAATTAAGCCACAAATCAAAGATGGCATCTTGTTAACATTTCTAATAATTAGCTCGCAAACAAATAAACATTCAATTAAAAAATATTTTAATTCCTTTTAAAAGGAATTATTTTGTTAAAATTAAAATAGAGGATTATTTGTTTAAAAGGAGAATAGTTATGGCTTCCATACCCCCACCTACAAATCAACCTGTCCCTGCAAAACTACCAGTTATACACAATGACGACATCAAGACGGATTCGCAAGATCCAACCAAGCATCAGGTGACTGTTAGTTATAATAATAAGAGTTACAAAGTCACTGTTTTTGGAGGTCAAAATCGGGACCAGATCAAAGACTTTGCCTTAGAGCTCATCGCCTTGGCTGTGGCCTACAATGTTGGCGGGAAAAACAAAAAATTAACTGTATCAAAAGGTTACGACCAGCAAGGCAATGAACAGATGAGTGTGGACCGTAATCGCACTGCCGCCGACGGAACGCCAAAATCAATTGATAGTGGCAAAACGACAAGAGAGATCATTCATGTTAAACAGGCAAGGATTGATGCAAAACTAGTGGGAGCTACAGACCCAGCGCATCAGCAGTTAAGTGACAAATTAAAAGATCATATTACAAAGGGTTTAGAAATTTTTGATTCTATTTATCCTCCTCCCGCCACTCGAGTTCGAGCAACCCCTATCCTTGACCAGGACGGCGAGGAAAATGCGGGGGATCGAGAGGCTTTTGAAGCCACTCTTATTCCTAGTCAAAGAGGAGATAGCCACTCTTCCCCTACTAGTAGAATCACTATTGCTGAGCTAAAACAGACAATGCAACAAGCAAACCTTCCAGCTTTAACAGCTATGCAGGAAGAGGTATTAGAGAAACTCTATAAAAGTCAGTCAGCAGGTCGAGACTTATCGGATGAACAAGTAAGAGCAATTGAAGGCTTAGCAACTCCTTTAATGATGCAAACAAATATAAGCCTGCAAAGGCTTGGCACCGACATCTTTTTTGTCCGTATAAGAAACAGGTTAGATCGGACAAATTTATCTTCAGAAGTTCAAAACGATGTGGAAAAAGCTTTTGAGGCTTATATTAAAAAAATTCCTTTTCAAAAAGACGCTAACGTTTTGCAAACCTTGATTGAAGCAACCAATAACCATCCTAATAATCCAGCTTTCCAAGATTTAGCAGTAGATGCACGGACTTACCTAGCCTCAACTACACCAATACAGCCTTTAAAAATAGCTTCCTTAGAAAATAGAAATGACTTAGGAAACGAGTTTGAAGCAGAAATTCATCCTCAATAAAATCATTAACATCGAGTTTATTTTATGCCGGGTAAAGGTCATGTCAGATCGATTCCAGCGGAATCTTGGAATGACATTCACTTATCAGATACCTATGTTTCTGATTCTAATCAAAAGAAAATCAGCCGCCTAGTTACACCCCACTCGACATATAAAGTGACTGCCTCTCCTGACATTCCGCATGAAAAAACAGAAGAGATTGCTAAGCAGCTTTTGATTATAGAGCCGCTTTACAGTTTAGAGAGTTTCGAATCTCTACTTCGAGTTTCAGAGATTCAACTACCTAATGAAAAGACTTGGTTAGGTGTACAGTATGAGGTTCCTAATAAAGAAGAGGATATATTTGATGTTAGCTCCGAATTTGGAGAGTCGCTATTTGAAATCATTTATCAAAAAAAGAAATATCTTAAGGGAGAAATTGCTGCACATACCGCTTTTCTTGCAGGCCAGCCTAAAGCTAGTCAGCTACACCCCAACTCAAGAAAATATCAGCAGGTGATTGAAAAGCAGCAAAAGCTATTTAATGCCAAACAACATTTAATCGCGATAAAAAGCGCCATTAGCGCTTTCAGGGACTATTTTCCCTCCATAGAGAAGACAAGTAACCATTTGATAACTTCGGAAGAGACCATCAATCCAGACTCTCTCATGGATCAACTTATTCAAAAGTTTACTCTTTTAAATAAGGATGATAAGGTCGCTAAAATTATTATTCGAATTTTCGAACATCAAAATCTTAATCAAGAAGACATAAGTGACTTAATTTCTTTCTTACATGAATTAGAAACTAAAAGAAATCTAAATATATTTAGCGATGAAGATCTGAGGATTGTAAACCCTATTAACCGAGCAATTTATAACTATTATTGGGACAAGTACCACTTTTTAGTAAATGATGTGGATAAAAGAAATCGTCTACATGAAGTGTTAGAAAAATTAGAAAAAGATGAATCAATCGTTCAGCTATCTCGACAAGAAAGGGCTCTATTATCCGAATTTCAAGGTTTTGCACTTAATATCCCTATTTTAATGATAAGAATGAAGGGAAATAAAGTAAGGAAAAAGATTAGCGACCAGATCAATAAATTAAGTCAAGAGCATCGAATCTTTATTCCTAGTAATGAAAAGTCGGGCACCACGGGAAGATTTATTAAAGAGGAGAAGAATCCGAACGAAGTCTCATTAACTTTAGAAGAGAAAGTATTACTCTCTTTTCCTAATTTCAATAGCTCTATTAAGGAGCTTTGCAAGCTATTTTCCCCAGGCAATCAAGAATTTGTTTTAAAACTCTACAACTTCGACTGCTCACGAGAAGAGTTTCGAACCAATCTGGCTCAGCAAAAGTCTGCGGCTTATCTCGAACTACAAAAAATGATCAATGTTTACAAAAGGCAAGGAGTCGCGACTCCTGTAGCGCTAGAAAAGCTCAAAAATAATGAAACACTGTTTGTCGAACTGGATGCGCTGATGGATAGAGAAGAGCCTAATTTTCTTCCTATTTTGTCATTGGTATCAAAAATCTTCTCCCTTGAAATAACAGAATTCAGCATCTCTACAGACGATTTATCTCGATTACACTATCTCAACGAGATCTTTAATCGACAAAGAGTGACCTCTGGATTAACTGATATTCAAAATTGGCTGCAGATGATGATTACACCTTATCTACAAAAGGTAAAGAGTCACGGCTCCGAAAGAGATAGAGAAGCTCAAAGATAAGGAAACGCTATTTAATGATTTGAGTTTAATATTTAGTCATTAAATTGAAAAAAATTTGCAGACGCTTTGAGAGGGGTGAGCCATGCAGAAGCTCTGCAATCACAGAATGTGTTAGAGCAAACGATTCAAAGAAGAGCTCCGCATTAAAAACCTTTTCTTCTTTCTCCTCTTGCCCTTCATGTGCCTGACAGTAGAGCACAGGCAAAACTCTCTGATGAATCAACTGAATTGGCGATTGTGTTGCATAGAGGTAGCAGCCTTCGCCTCCCTCATCGATTAATGTTGACCACCACTGCATCGCACTCTCTTTGCTATAAGCCTCTTTTAAATGGACGACAATGCTATGAGGGGCTCTTAACAGATGAGGATCTTGATGTCTTAAGGCACTTAAAACCTCCTCTTGCCAATCAATCGCTTGTTCTAAGAGATGCTGATTTTCTGACGCATGAAAATGGGTAGGATAGAAGCGCAGAGAGTCAACCCCTTGAAGAGGCCAGTCATGCTCAAGATAACTCTTAGAACTTGACAAGGGTGAATGGGCCATGGATAGAGGGAAAAGCTCTCCTTCCAAAAGCAGCCAGGAGGTTTCCAAACGCTCCCAAAGATAGGCTCGGCTAACAGCTTCATGCAGACGTTCGAAAAATTGAATGCCTAGAAGATGATAGGGCAAAAAAGGTTCTTGCAACTGCTGGTTGTAACAGATTCCAATGGTCGGAGAATAGAGATGAAAGCGCTTTTTGGCGATGCGTTCATTGCGACAGAGCAGGATTAACACTTGCAGTCCACCCATACGCTGACGGCAGTAGAGCCGTTTAATTCCATGGCTAAGATAGTAATCGAAAGCCTCTTTCAACGCTTCATGGCCCGTAGCGAAGTGGCTATATTTGATTGGTAAGCTGCTTAGTGCTTGAAGGTCTAAAGGGGAAGAGCCTAAAGCTTCCAAAGGAAAATCGATATTTCCTGGATTACAGAAAAGAGGCCCTATTAAAGTGTCGGCAGGTAGAGTCGGATCAATTGGATCGATCAGGTCACGCTCTTGCTGAGAAGCAGACTCATCTTCAGAAATCTCTAAAAACTTTTTAGGTTGAGTATAAACCTGTTTTGCTGGCACCGAAACGATTGTCAACTCGGGGTAACGTAAAGCAGAGAGGCTTCCGCCAAAAACGCAGCCAGTGTCGATATTCACACTACGATTAAGCCAGAGAGGTTGACGTACGGGTGTATGGCCATAAACCACCAAGGCTCTACCCCAATAGTCCAAAGCCCAGTTGGAGCGAATGGGCAGTCCAAACTCATCTCTTTCACCTGTCGTTGCTCCATAGAGGGCAAAAGCTCTCACTCGGCCTGAATCACGTCCCTGATAACGCTCCTTCATGCCAGCATGCGCAGCAACTAAACGGCCTTGATCTAATACATAGTGGCTAGGAAGAGCCTTAAGAAAATGGAGCAGCTCCTGCTGCAGCTCCGGTGAGCTCTCTTCTAGCGCCTGCATCGTCTCTTGAAAGCCGTGATCTGGCGTCACCTTTTTTCCCGATAAGTGTCTAATTAACTTCTCTTCATGATTTCCTGGAAGCATCAAAGCATCTCCATGCTTGACCATTTCAATCGCACATAAAAGAGATTCTAATGATCCTGGGCCACGGTCGATTAAATCGCCCAAAAAAAGTGCCTTACGCCCATTTGGAGGTACTACTCTCAAAGAACCATTTTTAGATGTAAAGGTATATCCTAGACAATCGAACAGTTCTATCAACTCCTCCCAACATCCATGGACGTCGCCGATGATATCAAATGGCCCTGAGAGATCATGACGATCACATCCGAGTGGCCTTCTTCGAACTGTTTCATTTTCACTCGCTTCATAGTTTTCAAATACATGGATGCAGGCAAAGTTTTCATAGGGCAGCAGACGCATTGTTTGTTGAAACTGAAGACGCTGGTGAGAGAGGAGAGCAGGTCCATAGCGATGGCTTAGAGTCGAATTTCGCACGGGTTCTGGCGGGGCAAAGACCAGTGCGATCGGCATGACATCCCAATCTTTAGCTAAAGCTAACAACGCTTTACGCACTTCGGGAAGTAGGTTTGAGGCATCGATAACAGTAAGCAGACGTCTGGCAAGGCGCTTTCCAGCAATAGAGAGAAGGAGTTCAAAAGCCTCAGCAGCCACTTCAATAGCATCTTCTCGTCCAGCAATCAAAGCTCTTAAATGCGAGCTAGAGAGGATTTCGCTAGATTTAAAATGTCGTTTAGCAAAAGTCGTTTTGCCCGATCCTGTTGTGCCAATCAAAATAATTAATGCAAATTCTGGGATCACTAATGTCATGGCAGGGCCTCTTTATCATTCTCCCTATGAAAAAGAATGCCTTGAGGCTCTTTTCCATCAAGCGGCCAGAGGCTCCATTGGAAGTTGGGAAGGCGGCAGACTGTCTCCATAGACCATGCGCTCCACTGCTCTGCTTGTTCAGGATCATAGAGAAGAAGCTGCTGAGGATACGCCTGCTGCAGGAGAGCTTGCTCGAAGAGATGCCAGCGCGCTGCACTTTTTAACTCTGTTGGACAGTAGACCAAAATAGAATGGAATCCACGCAAGCGCTCATCCTTTATATAAAGGCCTGTTTGTATTTTAGGAACAGCAGCGGCGTTATTAGTCAAAAGCTGGTCGATCGCAGTCTGAGTTAAATCTCCCAACACGATGTCGCGATCGGTCAGTCGAGACAAAAGCCACTGAATCAATTGGCGGTTGCGGCAACGCAGAATAAGAAGAGGCGTGCCCGATTGCAGTTGCAGCCATTCAGTGAGCTCTGCAGTAATAGGAGGAGTTTGTGAAGTCATGTTATCTTCTTCCTATAGGGAGCATTTTGACTTTTTAATCATTGTTGATTATACTCTTATCGATTTCTAGGTAAAGACTCTGCTTGGCTTTCTAAACTCTAAGCAGAGTTTAACTATGTCTATCTGTGTTTGGTGCGGCCTTGATAAGCCGCAAACCTTGAGGAGCAACCATGTCATCTGTGAAAAAAAAGCGCCGTCTAAAGATTGCGCGACACAAGCGTAAAAAGCGCAGCCGTCGCGACCGGCATAAAAACCGTTAATGGATGGGGCATGTTCTCGGCATCTGGCGGGAGTAGCCCCCTCTTTTAAAAGATTAAATTTTTTTCACTATAGAGAGTATAGAAAAGGCTTGAGTATTGGTATCTCTCTATGCCCTCTGTGGTGAAAAACATTTAAGATGTCTAGCTTCCAAGGAGTAGAGCACTCCGACTAGTCTCTCACTGTTAACTTTTTCTGATCCCTTTCCAATCTTAGGCTATGTGGAACTATCCCGAATTATTTGATGTCATTGTCATAGGCGGCGGTCATGCCGGCTGTGAAGCAGCCTACGCAGCAGCTAAAATGGGAGCACGCACACTGCTGCTCACGATGAATCTCGATACGATCGCCAAGATGAGCTGTAATCCAGCCGTCGGAGGCATTGCCAAAGGGCATATCGTCCGTGAAATAGATGCCTTGGGCGGGATCATGGGAAAAGTGATCGACTGCACTGGTATCCAATACCGCATGCTTAATGCAACCAAAGGACCAGCTGTCTGGGCGCCGCGCGCACAAGCGGATAAAGCAGCCTATGCGTTGGAAATGAAACGGCGATTGGAGCTCTGTCCAAACTTAGAGATTAAACAAGGGACAAGCGAAGATCTCCTTGTCGAAGGCTGCCATATCTCTGGAGTCGTGACTAAAGAGGGCATTGCTTATCGAGGCAAGAGCGTTGTGATCTCTGCTGGAACCTTTATGCGGGGACTGATCCATATTGGTGACCAGGAGTATTCTGGCGGCCGGGCCGGCTGTCAGCCATCAGTCGGGTTGTCGGCAGCTTTAGAGCGCCTCGGATTTCATCTCGGTCGACTTAAAACAGGCACGCCTCCGCGCGTGCATAGCCGTTCGATTGACTTTAGTTTGACAGAAGAGCAGCCGGGAGACGAACAGGTCTATTTCTCCTATGATCCGCCAGACGCACCGCGCCTTCCACAGGTTCCCTGCCATATTACCTATACGACAACTGAAACACGCGACATTATTTTATCCAATTTGCATCGCTCTGCTCTCTATGGCGGAAAAATCCGTGGGATTGGCCCACGCTACTGTCCCTCCATCGAAGATAAGGTTGTGCGTTTTGCGGACAAAGAGCGCCATCAGATCTTCTTAGAGCCTGAAGGGCTAAATACAGTCGAAATCTATGTCAACGGTGTCTCCTCTTCCCTGCCGTTTGATGTCCAACTCGCCTATATTCGAAGCATCACAGGCTTAGCCCAAGCGGAAATTATGCGTCCTGCCTATGCAATTGAGTATGACTATGTCACCTGTGGACAGATTGATCACACGTTAGAAACACGCGTGATTGAGGGGCTATTCTTAGCCGGACAGATTAATGGAACGACGGGTTATGAAGAGGCGGCAGGCCAGGGACTCATTGCAGGGATTAATGCTGCCTGCAAAGTGTTAGGAAAACCGCCTTTGGTTCTTAAGCGGTCGGAAGCCTATCTTGGTGTGATGGTCGATGATCTTGTCACCAAGCCGATCGATGAACCCTATCGCATGTTTACTAGCCGATCCGAGTATCGCCTTTTATTACGCCAAGATAATGCCGATCTACGTCTGCGTCGCTATGGCTATGAATTGGGACTGATTAATGCTGAACAGTATGAGCGCTTAGTCGTTAAAGAGCAGGCGATCGCTTCAGCAATTAAGCATCTCTCTAAAACCTTTAAGCAGCTCAATGGCAAAGGATTCTCCTTAGCCCAAATTTTAGCTCGTCCGGAAACGACCTATGCCTCGCTGAAGGAGAGCTATCCAAATGATGTGACCGATTATGGTACTGAGATTAATTTCCAAATTGAGATGGATCTCAAATATGCTGGCTACATTGAACGTCAGAAGCGTGAAGTTGCCGAGTTAGACCAGGTGGAGCGTATCGATATTCCCGTTCAATTCGACTACTCCCTGGTAACAGGTCTACGAAATGAGGCCAAAGAGAAGCTAGGCCGACATCGCCCATCTAACTTAGGCCAAGCCTCCCGTATTGCGGGTGTCTCACCAGCTGACATCTCCGTCTTAATGATTGCCCTAATGCGACGATCCAAGTTATCTGCTGCTGCAGAAACAGCCAATTGCCAAATGGAATCTGAAGATGGTCCCTCTGGATGTTAAGCATCGGCCTACAATCCATCTTCTCAAGTTAGAAAACCTACCTATTTTAGAGCAGCTGCGCCTGGAAGAGGCGCTGCTGCGTGTTGACACGCGCAGCTGGTGTCTCCTAAATCACGGCTCTACGCCTGCGATTGTCCTTGGGATCTCAGGGAAAATTCATGAGATGGTTGCTTATGAGCAGTGGCAGCACAATCCAATTCCACTTATCCGGCGCTTTAGCGGCGGCGGGACGGTTGTCATCGATGCTGATACTTGCTTTACAACTTTTATTGGCCAAGCAGAGGAACTAGATGTCCCTGCTAAAATAGAAGCAGTCCACCACTGGGCTGTCGAACGCTTCAAACCAATTTTTCCTCTGCAAGTTCCTTTTCATCTAAGAGAAAACGACTATGCCATTGGAAATCGCAAATGCGGCGGCAATGCCCAATACTTTGCGCGTGGACGCTGGCTGCATCATACGTCGTTTTTATGGGACTACACGTCCAAACATATGCAGCTATTAGCCCTTCCGCCCAAAATGCCCAACTATCGAGAGAGGCGTGGGCATGAAGAATTTTTATGCTGTTTAAAAGATTATTTTATTTCTAAAGAGCTGTTTCAGCAGCGCTTGATCGAAGAGCTGTCAAGCTGCTTTACACTGATAGAGGTAGAATCCAGTGAAGTTTTGCCTCTTTTAGAGCAGCCGCACCGTAAAGCGACTCAGGTTTTGCATTCGGTTATTTCTTAAATTGAGAGTTTAATCTTAAAACTCCTCTTTCAAACCTCAACTAATCAACAGCAGCATAGTTAATCAATCTTCTGCAGCAATCGTTATTCAAACGTTTTATAGAAACCATTTGGGACGGCGGCGGCTGCAAGATGAAAAAAATAAGGATTTTGAATGTCTTCTTATTCTCCGTGCTCGGCAGCATGGAGATGTTCTTTCCTGCTCGGAAACTAAAAGTGGAGTCGTCTACAAGTTATAATTTGTTTTGATTTTCCACTCTTGACATCCTGCAAACATTAGGAATATTCTGGTTTAGGTCATAAAGTTTAGATGCTTGGAAAAAAGATAGCCATCGTTATAGAAACTAAATTAGGAAAAGTCGATGCCAGTAATAAGTATTTTTTTGGGCATCAAAATTTATATGTTTTTTCGCGATCACAACCCTCCTCATGTTCATGCTTATTATGGAGATTTTCAGGCGATCTTTAGCATAGCAACAGGACATCGGATTGAAGGTGATTTTCCTTCTAGACAGGAGGCATATGTGACTGCTTGGGTTTTAATGCGTCAGACTGAATTAATAGAAAACTGGAAACTCATACAGAAAGAACAATTACCTAAAAAAATTGAGGGACTAAAATAATAGGAAATATACATGCATAGGATTAAAGCTGTAGAACCATTGAAAGGACACAAGCTCAAGCTTTGGTTTGAAGATGGAACGGTCAAAGAGGTTAACCTAAGTTATCTACGTCAAGCCAAAAATACACTTGAGTCATTAAGAGACGAAGCTTACTTCGCAAAAGTTTCGATCGATCAAGATGCCAAAACCGTTTGTTGGCCGAATGGAGTAGATTTATGCCCAGATACGCTTTACGAAGACGGAATTGATGTAAACTAGGAGTGACTCTAAATCAAGCAACATATGGAACAGTAGCAATCTCCTCAAAACTAAGAGTGGCGATTCATCCCGGTCCTAAAGAACCGAGTTTTCTTGCGCCTAATGGATGAGAAGATGAACGTGGTCGTTTTCTCCTTCAAATTCTACTAACTCAGCCTCACAATCTTTGCAAACACTCGTGAAAATTGCTCTTAAGCATTCGAGTATCTGTTTTGTGAAGATTTTTCTTCTATATTTGGTTACAAAAACCAAATGAACATGCATAAGAAATACACATGTCCTTCCTCTTCTTAATTCTGTTGACAGTTCCATAGGCCAAATCCTATCATGCAGCCATGATGATAAGAAAATCTTTTCTATACAGATTATATCTCACAAAGAAGCAAGCGAAAGCTCTGCAAGATGTGCTTGATGAATGCCGATGGCTATATAATGAATTGCTTGAGCAGCGTCGAGTTGCTTATAAAGAACTAGTATTCAGTTATCCAAATATCAACAAAGCATGTTTTTGCCTCTTATGAAGGAAGAGAGGCCCTCTCTTGCAGCGGTACATTCTCAAGTGTTGCAAAATGTCGTCGTTTGCTTAATCAATAAGCAATACTTTCGATTTGAAAACAAACTCGACAATTTCAA